>CAYVJO010000242.1:0-278 GCA_964451735.1 uncultured Hyphomicrobiaceae bacterium
TATAAAGCGTTTCTTGAACGTTACTTCATTTAAAATTCTATAAGATTGCGGCTCGTTCAGAGGCATAATGAAAAGAGCTGCGTTATATTCGCAGCTCTCTGGATTCTTAAGCTGAATGAATATGTGGTGCGAGCGAAGAATGCACTACGCGACCTATATGCATTCGCATCACCCCTGATCCGACTCCGCTCCGGATTTTTCATTGATCGCGTAGAGTAATTCGACGCCGTCGAGCGCGCCGTCCTTGTTCGTATCGATTTCATCGACCAAGGCGTCGA
>CAYVJO010000242.1:288-2030 GCA_964451735.1 uncultured Hyphomicrobiaceae bacterium
CGCCTTGCGCTTCGGCTTCCGCCTTGAGGCCTTCCTTCAGCTCAGCTTTATCGAGTTTGCCATCGCCATTTTTGTCATATTTGTCAACGAACTCCTTAAGCTCTTCCGGAGACACTTTCCCATCGCCGTCCTTGTCGAGCAGCTTGGTCAGAAGCTCCAAGAGACCGGAAGCGCTGGGAGCGCTTTCTCCGCCGCCGGTCTCAGCTGGCTTGCCGCCGCCAGCCTCTTCAGCACCGCCAGCCTCTTCTTTACCGCCATTTTCTGCCGCGCCACCTTCCTGGGCTTTTGCAGCTTGCTCAAGCGACGTCAAGGCATTGGTCAATTCGGTTTTGTCGACAGCCTTGTCGGAGTTCGTGTCGAAGAAATTCACAAAATTCTGCGCCGCTTCGGGCGTAATTTTCAAAGCCGCGGCAAGCTCACTTGCATTGAGCTTCTGGTCATTGTTCAAGTCGCCGCCTTGAAGCAGAGCGTCAACACCTGATCCTATCGCTCCGTTTGATGCCTTTGCCTGATTAAACTGCTGTTGAAAGCTTTGAAGAATACTTTCAAATTGCGATTGCAACGCTTGTAGAGACAATCCACCGCTAGCCGAGCCTGACCCTACAGAACCAACCGGATTTACCATAACCGCCGTCTCCTTGTTGAGTTCTAACTGCATAATTTTCCAATAATCTGTATAAATATTATCAAATTTTATGCAATTGATCAACGAATATTCCAAAGCTCCAGCTTTGATTGAGGAGAAAGTCAAAAAATTTCGTTCAATCAACGTGATGTGATCAATAAGATTTTGCGACATGCCTGCATTGAATTGACACCCTAAGTAATAGAGTTCAATTGATGGAATTTTATTTCGTTTTTTATGTTTTTTGCATGACTAAACTGTGGTCTCTAGACGGGGGCCAAATGCAAATGAGCCGGAAACGGTATCGATCGCGGATCGTCTTTCATTTGCTTTTCGTCCGTTTTTGAAAGGCTTATTCATTAGTCGTAAACCATTTTCTGCGATCAAATTCTATAGAGTTCATGGTTTTCATGTCCGCGTGAGTGAGACGGGTAATGGGTTACGTTGTTGATCAGAAGTCGCAGTTGCATTCGGAGTTGGGGTTGCTGCTTCCGCGCCTCCGATCCTTCGCCGCGTGCCTTGCAGGCGACGATAAGCAAGCTCAGGCTCTGACCCGCGCGGTTCATAATCATCTTCTTGCAAGTTCGACAAAGGGGCGCGGACATGGTCCCCTCGCATTGTGGGCCATGGCGCAAATGCATAAAATCTGGGCTGGACGCAACAATGGCAAGCAATTCGGCAAAGCCGATCCACGATTGTTTCAACCGCGTAGCCGCGTCAATGATGGCGGCACTTCCGCGCAACTTGCCCTGCGTATAGCCCAACTCAGCCCTGGGCAGCGCGGCGCCTTGCACCTCGTCTACGGCGAACGGCTCTCCTATGACGAAGTTGCCGAAATCTTCGATGTCCCCGTCTCTGAAATCATCTCACGGCTGGCCGGGGCTCATACCGCCTTGCGTGAGTCCGATATCCGTGGCGGAAGGCAGGGAGGAAGCCCGAATGGGGCCGACGGCCGCGCCCCGCAATCGCCGCCTATTTATGCGCGAGGTCAAGCAGCATGATCGATCTGAGCGATGAATTGCTGATGGCCTATGTGGATGGCCAGCTCGACAAGCCGCAAGCCGCCGTTGTTGCCCGGATCATGCGCGACGACAAGGACCTCGCCTTTCGAGTCAGC
>CAYVJO010000242.1:2040-5179 GCA_964451735.1 uncultured Hyphomicrobiaceae bacterium
TTGCTCGATACGTTTGGAGCGCTCCTGCGCGAGGGCATGAGTTCGGGCGCGAAGGGAGGTCGAAAGTCGCGCGCCGAGAAAGCCTCTTTTCTGTCCGCTCATTCAGCCGTCACGATGGGTCTGGCCGTATTCTTGCTTGCGATCGGCGCTGGGCTCGGTTTTACCGGCGCTTATGTATCCGGCTTGGCAGAAGGCGGTTCGTCCGAGGAGGTCGTACAACTGCCGCCAGCGAACTGGCCGGAGGATATTGCAGAATTCCACGCTTTTCTCACCAAGGAGTCCGTGCAAGTCAGCGCGGAAAGCCAGTCGAACCCGGAAATGGTCCGTTTTCAACTCGGTCAGCTCTTCAACGGCGTGTCTTTGCCCGATTTTTCAGGCCAGGGGCTGCAATTCGTGCGCGGCCAGATCCTGTCCTATCGCGGCAACAAGATCATGCAACTCGTATATCTGAACAGGAAAGAACCGCTCATCGCTCTGTATATTGGCGCGGGCGGTCTCGACATGCCGATAATACCAGGGCGCTTCGGAGATATAAAAACTGTGAGCTGGAGCGAGAACGAGCTGCGTTTTGTTCTGGCCGCCGATATGCCCCAGCAAGCTTTGCAAGCGCTAGCCGTCATCGCAAAATCACAACTCAGCAAAAAATAGACCTGCGGCGGCGTTTTCGCTGTTTTCGCTTCTCTGTGAAAGCTCCAACAATATAATCTGATGCGCATTTGGCTGGAACGGCATCCAGGATGTACTGCCGAACTGACCGCGATGGATTTGACATTTGAGGCTCGGTTGTAGCGAGGCTCGTTTGTAAACATCAAATTCAAAGCAGGCTCAGAAGCCTTGGCCTGACATAGTGGTTGGAGCGTTCTCGATTGCGCGTTTAGTCCAGATGGTGCCGCAACTGCGGGCGGGACAGATTGGTTTTGCAAGCGTTTTAAACGCACATAGCCCTAGTGGTTCGATTCTTCGATTCCAACATTTGCATCCCACACGCTCGACCTCCGTGTGCAAATGCTGGAATCAAAAAACCAACTAGCTAAGTATTTGTTTCTAGTGGAGTTTTTGAATTTGACATTTGAATGATGCGTCTGCGGCGAGCGGGACTCAAATGTCAAATTCGCTCCACTAGTCTCGGGGCTTTCTTGCCCAAGGACAATAAACCCATCCATTGATTTTATTTTTGATAATATTGTTTTCAAATGACCACTTCAATCTCAACCAGAGTGACCTCCCTTGGTAGCATGCTCAGAGGCAGGGAGACATTTATCGTTCCGCCTTATCAGCGCAACTATGCCTGGGATGAGCGGCAATATGGGGGGTATTGGGCAGATATTTCGAAAACATATCGCGGCGCGACACCCGAGTATTTTCTCGGCTCCGTCGTCGTCAATAACAGCCAGGCGCCAGATCTGATCGTGATCGACGGCCAGCAGCGCCTTATAACAACGGCCGTGCTCGTATCCGCATTGCGAAATCATCTTAAAGAGGAAGGGATGGCTGGGCTTGCATCCGAAATCGAACGGGATTTTCTGGTCAAGCCAGACTCCCACGGATATTTACTGGCCCCATCGTTGATCCTAAACAAGACCGACAAAGAGTTTTACGAAAGAAACATCTTTCAAAGCCGCCCCGCCGTTGAGATTGGCAGGCTCGCCGATGATGAGAGGTCGCTTCCGTCCAACCGATTGCTCGCCGAATGCTTTCGTTATATGCACGCCAGGATCGCGGATATTCGCAAGAGTGGGCAAAGCTTGGAGGAGACCGCGAGGATCATCATGGATGCGCTCGATAATCGGGTTTTCGTCATCCGTATCGACGTCAAGGACGACTATAACGCCTTCGTGCTCTTCGAGACCCTCAACGACAGGGGGCTTGAGTTATCGGAAGCCGACCTTTTAAAGAACTATCTGTTTTCAATCTCGGGCGAACAACTCCTCGAAACCCAGCGGAATTGGGATGTGATGGAGGAAAATCTCGGAAGCGAACGCATGATCAGGTTCGTCCGCCATCACTGGCTATCGACGCGAGGCGCAATCGGCGAACGCGGCCTTTATTCCGACATCAAAGCCAGGATCGTCACATCAGGCGATGCCGTGAGCTATTCCGCAAGCCTTTGCGAGGCGTCGGACTATTACGCCGCCCTTTCCGACGACGGACACCGGCTCTGGGCCACATTCCCTCATGAGCAGCAACCCGTCCTGCGCGAGCTCATCAAGACAATCCAGATCCTGCGGCCCGAGCAGCTTTTCATCGTTTTACTCGCCGCGCTGGAGACCGACAGACGCAATTTCGCGGATTTGGCATCGATGTTGGTGACTTTCACCTTTCGCTACAGCACAACCTGCAATCTCAGCCCTTCAAACATTCTCGGCCCCTTCATTCAGGCCGCCCGTGACATTCGCCTCAATCGGGAGGTGAGCACGCTACGTCTCTTCAAGGCTTATCTCGCGCCAATCTATCCGGACGATAGCCAGTTCCATTCAGCTTTTTCTCGCAAAACCATCCGAAGCAATGCGCAGGCGCGCTATATCCTAGCGAAAATCAACGATTACCTGACGTCCAACCCCTCATTGCGGACGCAATCCGATCCATTCGCCACTGATCTTGAGCATATTCTCCCCAGACGGTTCGACAGTTCCTGGGATACGGCGCGGCGCGATTTTCCCGGTGGCGCCGATAAATATGTCTACCGCATCGGCAATATGACGCTTATTGCCTCCAAGCTGAACCGTGAGCTTGGGAATGCCGATTTCGAGACCAAGAAGCGGGTGTTTGCCAGCGATTGTCTTGAGATCACTCAGAAAGTCCTCGGCGCGGAAAAGTGGACGGCGGAGGAGATCAGGAGCCGACAGAACTGGCTTGCAAGCCTTGCCTGCAAGATTTGGCGTTATCCGGAATAGACCCCCTGCCTTAACCACACTCGGGAGAAGTGGAAACAGCTTGTCTTTCTGACTTCGACAAAACAAAGATTGAGAGACCTTAGGAGCCATAGCTTTGAGGTGGCGAAGTGGTTTAGGCACTCGTTTGGCGTGAATGTTAGGAGCGCCTTGCCGATAATCTGCAAGAGATCCTCAACGGTTCTTGCAGCGGCCTAGCTTCAGGACCTATTAATTCAGCTCGAACTGTGATTCACAGTCCTCTTTGG
>CAYVJO010000243.1:0-5166 GCA_964451735.1 uncultured Hyphomicrobiaceae bacterium
ACGGGGTCCTTGAAACCTGCGGCCTTGAGGTCGAAAAGCGCGCCAAAGCCGCCGAGATCGCCACCCGATCCTGGACGGGACGTGGCTCGCGCCAAAGGCTTGATCGCTTCAACAAGAGCCGCTCCCGCGTCGATATCGACCCCGGCTTTCGCATAGGTCAGCGGCTCATCCTCACTTCGGTCGTCCCCGCTCATCGTGCAATCCTTTAACTGCGCCCCGGATATTTACGCTATAAGGCAAGGGCGCGCTTGCGCTTCCAGCTCCAATCTTGCGCAGCGCATCATGGCACAACGCCCTCCAAATGGCGCCGCGAGCCTCGGACTGCTGTTTTACGCTTTTCTGGGTTGTAAAGCGCGTGAATTTCCGGTCAAACCAAAAAGAACGAGCGTAAGGCTGAGTGTCCAAATATGAGGCAGGCTCGATGAAAGGCAAGATGACTAGAAGATTGATGATTTCTGGCGCGGTCTTTGCTGTTGGTCTGAGCGGTGCAAAAGTTGAGGCGAGCACGCCCCCAACCTATACGGTCGCAAAGGTCTCGGTTACGGCGACGGCCGATAACGCTGTAGCCGCCAAAGAGAAGGCGTTGGACGAGGCCCAGCAGATCGCGTTGCGGAGGCTTATGAAACGCATGACCGGGTGGAGCGCCTATTCGCGCCTGCCGATCCTTCCGAACGAGATTGTCGAGCCGATGGTGGAAGGCTTTGCCGTCCGACGCGAAAGCAACTCGACGACCAGCTACATAGCGACACTCGATTTCACCTTCGAGCCAAACGCTGTGCGTGATATTTTAAATCGCTTCGGTTTTGCCTATACCGATCAGCAGGCCCCTCAAGGGCTGATGATACCCCTTATGATCGAGGGAGGCGCCGCCCGGCCCGGCTCAGGCAATCCTTGGTATGAGGCCTTGGCCGGGATCGATACCGAACATGCTCTTACGCCCTTGAAGTTGACGCCGCCCGCGGCCAACCTTTCTGCTTCGATGGTTGCAGATTTATCGTCAAATTTCCAAAGCCTCTTCGAGACGCTGACCTATCAGTACCGATCCGAAAATCTGATTCTTGCGGTCGCCGAGGTCGATGCCCTGGCGACGCGCCTTCAAATACGCCTTGTCGGCAGGGACGCGGTTGGCAGCTTCGCACTCGACCGTAGTTTGCCGATCTATGAGCGCGACATCGACGCCGCAGCAAGAATTGCAGCAGAAATCGCCGTCAAGGTGGTCGAGGGGCGTTGGAAAACCACCCGTCTCGCCAGTCAGGGCGCGCTGGACGGGCCAGCCGATCTGGAGCGGGTTGAGCTGATCGCCGAATTTGCCGGTCTCAAAGCCTGGCAGGCCATGCGCGCACGCCTTCAGAAAGTTCCCGGTGTGCAGAGCCTCGACATCAAGGCGCTGAACGCGCGCGGCGCAAACCTGACGATCGATTTTCCCGGAGGGGTCGAGCGCCTTGAGCAAGCGGCGCAGTCGCAGGGGCTTGCGGTTGAGAGGCGGGGAAGCCAGTTGGTGCTTATTGCGCGATGAGGCTGTCGAGACGTGTCTTTCATTTATCTGCCCAATCTCATCAGCGTTTTTCGGCTATTTCTAGTGCCGGTTATCGTATGGATGATCGTTGCGGATGAATTATTCGCTGCATTCATAGTGTTTCTTGCGGCGGGCCTGACAGATGCGCTTGACGGCTTTCTTGCCAGACATTTTCAGTGGCAAACCGAACTGGGAGCCTATCTCGATCCCATCGCCGATAAAGCCTTGCTCATGAGCGTTTACGCAACGCTCGGCTTCTTCGGCTATATCCCGGCATGGTTAGCGATACTCGTCATCAGCCGTGACCTTCTGATTATCGGCGCGGTGATGCTGTCCTGGCTTCTCGGGCGAAGCATGGCGCTTCATCCTCTCATGGTCAGCAAGGTCAACACGACGGTCCAGATCGCGCTGGCGCTGCTTGTGCTTGCGGAAGGCGGTTTTCAACTCGGCTGGGCGCTGCCTGTAAAGATCCTCGTCTGGGCAGCTGGCTTCACAACGGCGCTTTCCGCGGCATTCTACCTCGTGATCTGGCTGCGGCGCATGGCGGATTACGATCTTGAGGAACGGCGCGCGCAGACACCTTCGCCAGGAAAAGGTTCGAACACCATGCGAGAAAGACCGTGACGCATTCCCAACTCGTATTCGACCTACCGCATATTCCCGCTTCGGGCAGCGAAGATTTTTTTATCAGCGGCTCGAACGAGCAAGCGGTTAGGCTTGTGGAAAGCTGGCCTCAATGGGCCGGTCCAATGGCTGTCATCTCCGGTCCGGAAGGGTCAGGCAAGACACATCTCGCCAATGTCTGGCGGGTGCGCTCAGGCGCGACGGCTTTCCCGGCGACCGAGTTGCGCCACGCAGTCGAGTGCGCTCTGGGCGGTGGCGGCCCTTTCGTTGTTGAGGATATCGATCGCGGCGTCTTCGATGAGCATCAGGCTTTCCATCTGCTCAATCTCGCGCGGGAGCGCCGTTTCGACGTGCTTATTACGGCGCGCAGCCAACCAGGCGCGTGGAACATAAGTTTGCCTGATTTGCGCTCGCGACTGCGTTCGGCGGCGCTGGTGACCATCGCCGAGCCAGATGAACCGTTGCTTGGAGCGGTTCTGGTAAAATTGTTCGCCGATCGTCAGATCGGGGTGGACCCAGGCGTCATCGGATATTTGCTGCGGCGAATGGAGCGGTCAACAGCCGCCGCTCAGAAGCTTGTGGCTTTGCTCGACCGCGCAGCGCTTGTTGAACAACGCCGGGTTACGCGCGCTCTTGCAGCGCGTATTCTGCCCGCCGAGGACTGACAGGGCTCTTTCGACGAGCATTCGGCGCGGCGTGGAAAGACGATCTTGGTCTTTTAACACTTTTCATAGCATGATGGCGTTAAAGCAATTTCAGGAAAAGAGGAAACCTGTTTTCGACCAGAACCGCGATCAACCAAGAGGGTGACCCGGTTTATCAAGCCCATGAACAGATGAAGCGCCTAAAAAGTGTTGGCGCTATAATCTTTGGACAAAATGCTTGAACATATAAATCTATAACATGAACTTAATGATGAAATGAAATCATGACCGAAAGCACGGCTGACCGAGGTTTGCAGCACAAGCGGCCCGCTGGACGGCGAGAAAAACTTTCGCCAATGGGTTCGCGCGCAACAGAGTTGCACGCAAGTCAAGCTCCCGCTAGTCCGACGCGGAGGAAAAGCCAGCGCTCCGAAATAGAACGTGTCGCCGCTTTCGGAGGCGACCGTTATTACAATCGCGAATTATCGTGGCTTCAATTCAATAATCGCGTGTTGGAAGAGTCGGTAAATGAAAACCACCCATTGCTGGAGCGAGTGCGGTTTCTTTCTATTTCCGCTTCCAATCTCGATGAGTTTTATATGGTGCGTGTCGCCGGCCTTATCGGCCAGATGAATGCTGGCATTACGACGCCGAGTGAGGACGGTTTGAGCCCGGCCGAGCAACTCAAGAAAATCAATAACTTCGTCTCGGTCCTGACCGAGCATCAACAAAAAAACTGGTTACGCCTGAAATCCGAGTTGGAGGCGAATGGAATCGTCATCCTCGATACGGATCAACTCGCAAAGCCGGATCGCGCATGGCTTGAAAAGCATTTCTTCGACCATGTGTTCCCCATATTGACGCCGATCGCTATCGACCCCGCGCATCCTTTCCCATTCATTCCAAATCAGGGTTTCGTGCTTGCCCTTTCATGCACGAAAAAGGATACGCCCGGTATGGCGATGCATTCCATATTGCCAATCCCGAACCAGCTCAACCGCTTCATCCGCCTTCCGGACAACACAAAGGTCAATGGCGAAAAGCCGCCCATACGCTTTATAAAACTTGAATCGCTGGTTGCGCTTTTTGCCGAAGAGTTGTTTCGCGGCTATGAGGTTAGCTCTATCGGTGGGTTTCGCGTTTTGCGAGACAGCGATGTGGAAATCAGCGAGAAAGCGGAGGATCTGGTCCTCACTTTTGAAGCAGCATTGAAAAAGCGCCGGCATGGCAACGTCATTCGGCTCGAAATCGAGGGCGGAATGCCCAATACGCTGCGTGGGTTCGTCCAGGACGAGCTTGAGGTCGACGAGAGCGTCATTTCTGTTCAGGACGAGCTGCTTGCGCTCTCCGACGTCTCCCAGCTCATAGTCACTGAGCGGCGGGACTTGCAATTCAAGCCCTTCGTGATCCGCTTTCCCGAGCGCATCCGTGAATTCAATGGGGATTGTTTTGCAGCCATCAAGCAGAAGGACCTGATCGTCCACCACCCTTATGAGTCGTTCGACGTCGTTCTGCAGTATTTGCGGCAGGCCGCGTCCGACCCCGGGGTTGTAGCGATAAAATGGACGCTGTACCGCACTAGCCGCCAATCCCCTATCGTAGAGGCCCTCAAGGAAGCGGCCGATGCGGGCAAGCTCGTTACGGCGCTCGTCGAGATCAAGGCGCGTTTCGACGAGGAAGCGAATATGAAGGTGGCGCGTGATCTGGAAAAATCGGGGGTGAATGTCGTATTCGGGTTTATTCAACTCAAGACGCACGCCAAGCTGGGTCAGGTGATGCGGCGTGAGGGCAGCGAATTGCGAACCTATTGTCATATCGGCACCGGCAATTATCATCCACTCACGGCACGGGTGTATACGGACCTTTCCTTCTTCACGGCCGATCCGGCGATAGGCCGCGATGTCACGAGACTGTTCAACTTCATTACCGGCTATGCCGAACCCGCCGAACTTGAAGAGATCGCGGCGTCGCCCAACGGCATACGTGCGCGCATCATGAAACATATTGCCGAGGAAATCGCTCACGCCCGGGCCGGCCGGCCAGCCGTCATCTGGATGAAGACGAACGCTCTTGTGGATCCGCGGATCATCGATGCGCTCTACGAGGCGAGCCTTTCCGGCGTGCATATCGAATTGATCGTGCGCGGCATTTGCTGCCTAAGGCCGGGCGTTCCCGGATTATCCGAAAATATTCGAGTCAAAAGCATTATCGGCCGTTTCCTCGAACATAGCCGCATATACTGTTTCGGGGGCGGCGAAAGCTTACCCTCACCCTACGCCCATGTTTACATCAGTTCCTCGGACATGATGCCGCGTAATCTCGACAGGCGCGTCGAAGCCATGGTACCGGTAAAAAATCCAACCGTTCATGAGCAGATCCTCG
>CAYVJO010000244.1:0-5163 GCA_964451735.1 uncultured Hyphomicrobiaceae bacterium
TTG
Organism: uncultured Hyphomicrobiaceae bacterium; assembly: GCA_964451735.1. Taxonomy (GTDB): domain Bacteria; phylum Pseudomonadota; class Alphaproteobacteria; order Rhizobiales; family Rhodomicrobiaceae; genus JAHQVI01. The sequence goes on from CAYVJO010000244.1 coordinate 4, forward strand.
CGCAGGTCGGGCTTGTCGGAGCCGTATTTCGCGATGGCCTCATCGTATGATACACGCGGGAAACTCTGAGAGACCAGCTTGCCGTCGGCGAATTCCTCGAACAGACCGCGCAGCACCGGCTCTATCGCCCCAAACACATCCTCCTGCGTAACGAAGCTCATTTCCACATCGAGTTGATAGAATTCACCGGGCGAACGGTCGGCGCGTGCGTCCTCGTCCCGGAAACAGGGCGCGATCTGGAAATAGCGGTCGAAGCCTGCCATCATGATAAGCTGTTTGAATTGCTGCGGCGCTTGCGGCAAGGCGTAGAACTTGCCCGGATGCAGCCGCGACGGCACCAGAAAATCGCGCGCGCCCTCCGGCGAGGAAGCTGTCAGAATCGGCGTCTGAAATTCGAAGAAACCCGCCTCGTTCATGCGACGCCGTATCGAGGCGATGATCGCCGAACGCTTCATGATGTTACGGTGGATCGTGTCGCGGCGCAAATCGAGAAAGCGGTATTTTAGTCGTGTGTCTTCCGGATAATCCGGTTCGCCGAAAACCGGCAGCGGCAATTCGTCGGCTTCCGAGAGCATATCGAGAGCACTGATCCGCATCTCGATCTCTCCGGTCGGCATGTTCGGATTGACCGTATCCGGTGTGCGCGCCTCGACCGCGCCGTCAACGCGGATAACCCATTCCGCACGGCACCGTTCAGCGGTTTGAAAGGCTGGGCTGTCCGGCTCGACCACGCATTGTGTAACCCCGTAATGATCACGCAGGTCGATAAAAAGCAGGCCGCCATGATCGCGAACGCGGTGGACCCAGCCGGACAGCCGCGCCTGCCTGCCGACGTCGGACATGCGGAGCGCGCCGCAACTATGGGTGCGATAGGTGTGCAGAGCAGCGTGGCTGGGAGACGGCGCACTGGCCTTTTGTGCTTCCAAGGCCGCGCCCTTGGCTTTTTGCGCGCCTTTTTTCGTGACCGCTTTTTCCATTTTCGACTTTCCGGTGATGGACGCTGGCGGACGCCGCCATATGAGCGCCCGGCGCTGGACTGTAAGATTGTCAACGGGAAAAGCGCACGACGCTTTTTAGTTGTCAACCCACGCTTCTCTAACACAGGACAAGCTCGCGCGGCTGATATATACAAGATGGAATGAATGCGATTCCGATGATTTCAACAAGCGATCAGCTTGCCGAATTCTGCCAGAAGCTTGCCCAATCCGGATTTGTTACCGCAGACACCGAGTTCATGCGGCAATCCACCTATTGGCCGCAGCTTTGTCTGATTCAGCTTGCCGCGCCTGATATCGAGGCCGTCATCGACCCGCTCGCCCCTGAGCTGGATCTTGGGCCTTTTTTCGAGCTGATGGCTGATCCCCGAGTCGTCAAGGTCTTTCATGCTGCCCGCCAGGATGTCGAGATCATTCATCACATGGCGGGCATCATTCCGATGCCTATCTTCGACACACAGATCGCGGCGATGGTTTGCGGCTTCGGAGAATCCGCCAGCTACAGCGCGCTTGTCAAAGGTTTGCTGCGCAAGACTCTCGACAAAAGCTCCCGCTTCACGGATTGGGCGCGCCGGCCCCTCAGCGAAAAGCAGCTTCGCTACGCACTAGGAGACGTGACGCATTTGCGCGGCGTTTATCAGAAGCTGAAAACACGGCTTGAGGCAACCGAGCGGACGTGCTGGCTCGATGAGGAACTCGCCGAACTCATCAAACCGGAAAATTACATGACCGAACCCGAGCATGCCTGGCTGCGGCTGAAGAACCGCGCCCGCAATCCGGGCGAGCTTGCGGTCATGATCGAGGTTGCCGCCTGGCGGGAGCGCGAAGCGCAGACGCTGAACGTGCCGCGTGGGCGCATCGTCAAAGACGACACGATTTACGATGTCATGACACAAGCGCCGAAAAGCCTTGATGAGCTGTCCCGCCTGCGAACGATCCACGATGGTTTTATCCGCTCGGCGCGCGCGCGCGAGCTGGTCGAGGCCGTCAAACGCGGTCTGGCCCGCCCGGCCGGAGAATTGCCGGATCTGCGCATCAGTCAGCCCTTGCCGAGCTCGGCGACCGCTGTCGCGGACCTTTTGCGCGTTCTTCTGAAAGCCGTCGCGGCCGAACATGACGTTGCGGCCAAGCTCATCGCAACAACCGAAGACCTCGACAAGATCGCGCTCAGCGACGATGCGGACGTGCCCGCGCTCCATGGCTGGCGGCGCGAATTGTTCGGAGAGGCGGCGCTCGCAGTCAAGGCCGGCCACCTCGGATTGAGCGTGGAGAACGGAAGAATCGTGACCTTACCCTTACATCCGTCTGCCGCAGAAAAAGAGCCTGGCAGCGATCCGGTGTCTTGAACGTGGGAAACGCATGAAAATAAGCGGAGGAGGGGGCGCAAGTTGTAACTCAGGCGTTCATCCTCGGACCCACTCGGCGCGCATACGCAATTTTTGTGCTGATCTTCGCATCCATGCCATAAAGATGGCGAACATGGTCAGTGTATAGGCTGTCGTGTAGGCCGCCTGTAGAGTTTTCGTTTGTAAGGAGTTTTGCTCGTTTTGATAGCTCTTGTTAAGCGCCAGAAGGCTTTGCCGAGTCTTGCCGTTGCCATAGCCGTTATGTTCCCATTCGAGACCGGTTTCGCTAAGACCCGGTCCGGTTGCGCCGCGCTGGCCTCGGAAAAAGCCGACATGCCTCAGGGGATAGCCGCAAAACGCAGTACAGGCGCCGTGCCGCTTCATGCCGGTGAGACTTTGCGTATGCGGGTTACAAACTCTGGAACAAGCACAGGGACGGCGTCAGTGGTGCTGAATGAAGGTGGAGAAATCGGCCCCGTGATTGTTGCCGGAACTGTGCCTCTGGAGACTGCCTTTACAGTTCCCTTCGACGGGCTATTCGGCTTGGAATTTCACTCTGACGGAGGCGCGCCGCTCCAATTTATTGTTGAATGCGAGGCAAAACAGGCATCATTCTTCCCATCAGCCAGTCCGGAGGCGTTCGTCCAGCGGCGCGCCAACAGTATGCTTTCCGATACTACGGGCCAGACAAGCCTCAGGCGGCGTGCGGAAAAACCTGCCACGATTGACAAGGCCGTAAAAAGCTCGGCGATCCTTGATGAGCATGGCCAGCCCAGGCAGATCAGCGTGACGACCAGTGCTCAACAGCTCGCCGCGGCGGAGGGAGCGCGTTTCGTCGACGATAAGCTCGATGTCTGGCTGGAAGGTAGGATTGCCCAATTCGAACATTCCTTCGACGATAATGGCCAGCGCTACACTGCCGACGGCAATTCCGGCGCTCTCAGTTTCGGAGCGGATTATCTCCTTGGCCCCAGCTTGATGGTCGGGGCATTGCTGCGTTTGGATAGCTATGCAGAGGAGTATGGCGCGCCTGGGACATATTCGGACAGCCGCGGCACCATGTTTGGCCCCTATGCAAGCTTGCGTATTGCGCCGGATCTCGTGTTCGACGCACACATGGCCTGGGGGGCCTCCGACAACATGGTCGATGGGCTCGATGGCACCCGGCTCACTTTTGAAAGCGAGCGTCACCTCGTCAGAGGGCAGCTCACAGGTCAGCGGAATGTGCTTGGTCTGCAATTCGCACCGGCGATTTCGGTATCCGTGGTCGAGGAACGCGCACAATTGCCGAAATCTTTGACCGACGGCGACGTGCCAGCCAGCGCTTCGGTTTTCGGCAGGCTCGGCGCAAGTTCCACCTTGTCCTACCGGGTCCCACTGGAGGATGGCGGCTTTTTGCAACCTTCGGCTGGTCTCAGCAAAGGCTGGACTCTTGACGGTTTTGAGCCCGTTGGCATTCACGAGGGCAGTTTCATCAATGAAACCGGGGCTAGGGCCGAAGCCGGCCTTGTGCTCGGGACGGCTGGCGGTGTCAGCATCGAGGCGGCCGGCGCGATCGAGGGGCTTGGGCGCGACGATTATTCCGCCTGGAGCGGGCGGCTGTCGGTTACGGCACCGTTGAATTGAAGCATTCGGAATGGGGTGGCGGCCAAGAAGTCTTTCAGGATAGGCGCGTGCCCGCCCGATTGGCTGTAAATCATTCGTAAAGATGAGATAGAGCACGACCGTCGAGGCAGCCGAATATCTCCTGCTGTCCCCGCGAGCTCTGGAAGATATGCGGGTCACCGGCACGGGCCGCGGTATCATAAGCTCGGGCCGGAAATGCGGTCGAAGGTCGTCTATCGACGAGAGGATTTGGAGGGGTGGCTCACGCAATTTGGCTATGGATCGACTTCAGAGTATTCCCGTCTTTGACGAAATCCAGCGGCAGTGCGTGACACTCTGCTAAGGGCGGCGGATCAAGACTTGAACCGCTTGCAAAGGGAGAGCCGTCCATAGATGTAAACGGTCGCGTCCGAAATCCCATGCTTGCGGCACACGTCAGCCGTCTTCGTGCCTGCTTCTTGCTCGCGCAAAATCGAAATAATCTGCTCTTCGCTAAATCGGGACTGCCTCATCGTCTGGTCGTTATCTCAAAGGCAAGACCCTTACTCAAACTGGATTAAAAGACCGGGGCAACGTAACGACGAATAAAGCTAAGTCGATCTAGGAAAGCGGCCCGCCGGCGGCGATGGGTGAACAAGACATTCTCCGGCATGGTCGAACGCCGCCTCCAATGCATACTCGGCGATGCGTTCCGCCCAATTGATAAGGGCTTTCTCGGAACGTTCAAAATCTTGAGCTTCAAGGTCAAAGCCAAGATCAGGCCTCCGAAGAACCGAGCGGCAAGGGACCAGACTATCGCGTCTTCTCGGTCAAACTGGAACCCGGACCGGCGCGGAAGCAACCTCAACCGAGGGACGCGATTAAATCTCGGTTTTCCAGGCGCGCGGCATACTATCCCAAAGGTTCCCCATCGCTGCTATTCATGACACTCCCGTGGCGCACAATACTAGCAGCTGGGATGTCGTGTTCGAAACAGCTCACTGATCGACCTCTCAAAACCCTCAATCATACGCGGTCGGGCGCCTTCGCAACTTCATACACTTAATCCCTATCCCAGATAGTTGCATCAATATGAGACGCTTGGTTGATGGAGGACAAAGGCGTATTTCCGGCCTCATCAAACCTATGCCGAATCGGCATAGACAAATCGAAACTATGCAATTGATTGTCCCCATTCAGCGGTCATAATTCATTCATAACGAATGGGAGGTGTT
>CAYVJO010000245.1:0-5127 GCA_964451735.1 uncultured Hyphomicrobiaceae bacterium
GCAGGATATGAGGGGCGAGGGGTCCGGGCCCGAATTATTTTGACAATCTATCGAATTTCGTCGGCTCCTGACGCCGCAACGGTCGGCGTATTTTGCAATGGGATCAGAGAGTCCCAGTTTCTTGGATGAAAGGCGGACTGCCTTTTTATGAACGTGTAGGGCGTGTTGCTCCAGGCCAAAATCCGGGAATGTTTATTGTCCAGGATCAGATCGCCGCGGTGGGTCCTCACGGTCAGCACAGCATGTCCTTCGTCGTTTTCATCGCGGACCACCGTTATAAGCAAAGCATTCGCTGGCCATCCCAGATCGATCAACTTCTTCTTCTTCAAGATGACATAATCCTCGCAATCACCTTTGCCGCTATTGGGAAAGGTCCAATATTCAATCGTTCCATATTGGATAAGATCGCTGACTGGTTTGATAGCGAGATTGACCTCTTGATTAACGGATTGCAATTGTTTCCACCGATCGGTAGTCAGAATGACTTCATCGTCGCCCCGGTTTAAATCGCGGCACTCGTCCGGGTGATTATGACAGAAGCGGATATGACCAATTGGCGCCTCGCTTGAACCGTGTATTGGCGTTCGCGTTGGCTGCGATAACGGATTGTCCCGCGCCGTTACGCTACGGGCATTCGCACCCTCTGATACGCCATACGCCGCTGCAGCTATCAGGATTGCCAAAGATACAAATTTCATTGACCTCTCCTCGTGCTCCGAGAGGACTGTCTCAAAATAAGTTTTAGACTTGGACAACACAAATGCTTCAATTCTACTGGTTTTTTATGTTTTTTGTTTATAGCTTTCAACACAGTACAAATACCTTAAGACAATAAAAAACATGTAATTAAATTTATATTTTCAAAAATTATTATTTTGAAAACAAACAATCGATGGCTGAAAATTTATCGTTTCAGGTTTTTCATACTGACTTAAGCGCAATCAGATTTAAGATTTTCTTGCGTGGCATATTCGGCAGCAAAATCGGTTTCCACTTTTGGAAATTACGTACAGTTGCAAACGGTAGACTTCAGAGCGAGCGCGTATCAGCCGTGCTCTCATGCGAAGGGAGCACGAAGCATCTTTGAGGCAGATATCTTTTGAAGGAGTGTTGCGCAGCTGGACGGTTCGCGAGCTGCGTGCAGCGGACTTCATCCATTTTGGAAGTGCTGCACAGGCGGATGGTTGCACCCGCAGACTATGAAGGCTCTTGCTCATTACGCGCACCATGACACAATCAAACTGAGTTTTTTGCGATAAGTACAATCTTAAAGAGTTATTGTCTCAAATTGACCCGAATATCAATCACTGATTGCGAATCTTCAATCGTACACTCCTACTTTTCATTACATGTTGCGTGCGTACGACAGACTCATACAACCCAGATTCTTTCGCCCTCTTGCCGAGCGCGGCAAGCTGACGCATCATTCTTATCTGGCGGGCTAAAGCAGGCGCGCCCAATCAGCGGCGCGCCTATGCGCCATAAGGAGGAAACGATGAACGTCGCCAGAATTCTCAAGGATAAGGGCCGGCAAGTCTCGACTGTCCATTTGGATGCCACGCTGATGGACGTCATTAACCTGCTTGCGAAAAAGAAAATCGGCGCCGCCGTGGTCTGCGATGAGGAACATCGCGTCAAAGGCATTATCTCCGAGCGGGATATCGTACGTATCCTGGCCGAGAAGGGGGCGGGCGTTCTTGCCGAGATGGTGCTGAACCATATGACGACAGAGGTGAGAACATGCATAGAGCATGATACGATCGACTGGCTGATGGAAATCATGACCGCGCATCGTTTCCGTCATATGCCCGTTGTCGAGGGCGGACGGATCGTCGGAATCGTATCGATAGGAGACGTGGTCAAGCAGCGTATCGCGCTGGCGGAGATGGAAGCGGCCTCGATGCGCCAGTATATCGCGACCGGCTGAGCATAGGCAGTCAGCGCGCATTTCTCTTGAACAGCCTGTTTGGCACCGCGGAGAGCGGCTTGACAGTCTCACGCTGCGCGTAAAAATGTATCAAAGTTTGTCGCATCCACCCGGCCTTGCTCAGAATTCATCGTGCGTACAGAACCGGGAGCGGACCATACGTCTTCAATTGAAGGCTGAGAGCTTACTGGCGCGGTCAAGACGCGGTCCGCTTTTCCTTGCGATGGGACGTCAGTCAAGCCGGAACCAAAAACGACGGGCTTTGCGACGTATGATGGAACCAACACCACATATTCTCATCGTTGACGATCATAGGGAAATCCGCGACCTCCTTGCAAAATTCCTGCGCAAGCACGCCATGCGGGTTACTGTTGCCGCCGACGCGGCCGAGGCCAAGAAAGTGCTGAAAACGTCTGCGATCGATCTGATTGTGCTCGATATCATGATGCCGGGTGAGGACGGGTTGTCTTTTGCGCGGGTTCTACGTGAAAAGGCGAATATCCCCTTCATCCTTCTGACAGCGCTTGCGGAGGAAGCCGACCGTATCATTGGCCTGGAATTGGGGGCGGACGATTACGTCACCAAGCCTTTCAATCCGCGCGAGTTGGTGGCGCGCATCAAGGCGGTGCTGCGCCGAATTCACAGCATACCGCCCTCTCGTGAACCAGACCTTGCGAAAAAGCTGCGTTTTGGCAACTGGGTCTTCTGCTCGGACCGACGCGAGATCGTCAACACACGAGACGATGTTGTTACACCCCTCTCCCATGGAGAATGTCTCCTGTTGGCAGCTTTTTTGGAGCGGCCCAACATCGTGCTTAACCGGGACCAGCTTCTTGACTTGACAAAAGGGCGCATGGCTAATCTCTTCGACAGAAGTATCGACAATCAAGTCAGCCGCCTGCGCCGAAAGATCGAAGAGGATCGCAAAAATCCCAAGCTGATACAAACGGTTTGGGGAGGTGGGTACAAGTTCGCGGGCGCTGTTGAACCGCAATGAAAAGCTTACTGCCGCGCACAGTCACTGGACAACTGGTCGCCTTTGCAGCGGCTGCTCTCGTCGTGTCGCAATTGGCGATGCTCGCGATCATCATCGACGAACAGCAAAGCTCGATCCGGAGATGGTGGTCAGCGTATATCCTAACGCGCATCGCCTCCGTTGCAGAACTTCTCGATGAAACGCCTGAGCCTTTGCACGAGAAGGTGCTGAATGCATCCGATACGTCGATTCTGACCTTCTCGGTACAATCCGAGGGTCCGGACGGCTACGCTATATCGGAAGATGGCTCGCTTTATCTGGAGGAACTGCGCGCGCTCATCAACAAAAAGCCTGAGCAGGTTCTGGTGGAGGTCGGCGTGACCCCAGGCTGGTCTGAGATCATCCAACAATGGATCGCAATTTGGCGAGATACTCCACTGGAGAGCGAGGAGTCCTGGCTTGACGCTTATGTTCAAATCAATAATGGCAAATGGCTTATGGTCGAGGTCGCTCGGAAAGTACGCGAACCATCTATTGCCTTGCTGCTGATACCGCTTGGAACGATGATCATCGTGTTCGGGTCGACCGTGCTCATCCTTATTCGTCATGTCACACGCCCGATGCTTTGCCTGGCGCGGGCAGCTGAAGCCTTTGGTCGCGGGGAGGATATCGAGCCTGTCCCTGCTGACGGGCCGACGGAAATTCGTCAGGCCATCGCGGCTTTCAACGACATGCGCGAGCGGCTCTCACGATTCGTTCTGGACCGGACGAAGATGCTCGCCGCTGTCGGTCACGATTTGCGAACACCCATTACAACAATGCGCCTGAGGGCTGAATTCATCGAGGATGACGAAGTCAGAGAGCGTATCCTGTCATCGCTCGACGAAATGCAGCTTATGGCGGAAGGAGCCTTGTCCTTCGCCAAGGAAGAGGCGATCGCGGAACCGACCAAGACCGTAGATCTCACCGCATTGGTCCAAACTGTCTGCGCCGACCAGGCCGACATGAACCGCGATGTCAGCTATGCAGAGAATGGCCGGGTTCTCTACCGCTGCCGCCCGAATAGCCTCAAACGAGCAGTACGAAATCTCGTCGAGAACGCGGTCATCCATGGCAATTGCGCACGCGTTTCGATGAACGGACCAGCAACGGAAATTCGGATTACAATCGAGGATGATGGTCCCGGCATTCCAGAGCAACATTTGTCGCATGTGTTCATGCCTTTTGTCAGGCTGGATGAATCGCGCGGGCAGGATACGGGAGGGATCGGACTGGGGCTAGCTATAGCGCGTTCGATCGTTCGCGGACATGGGGGCGACATCCTGATCCGGAACCGGACAGGTGGCGGATTGCGGGCGACAGTGCGGCTCCCTGCGCTTTAAACACGGGGAAGCCAGCCCAAAACCAGCGTGTGCAAGGCGCCTTTCTTCAGGACGATCAATACTTTGTTTTACATAAAAATTGACCACGCCGCCGTCAACTTTGCGAGCGATCCTTGGGTTTCTTTAAATCCTTTGATCGATACTCATTGGCAGAAGGCGTAAACCGCATGTCAGGATACGCTCATGCTCAAGCTTGGAACCGATAGCGGCCGCACGATCCGTATTCGCAGCCGTTTGTCTATCCCGCGGACTGAAATCCGCCAATCGAACCCGATTCCCGGAAAGCTGATCGTTTCGCCGGAAGCGCCGATCGTCATATGTTGCGCAATCACTGACCTTTCGAGTAGTGGCGCGGAACTGGAACTGGACCAAGAGCAGCATTTGCCCGAAATGATGCTGCTTTTCGAGACCTTTCGGCAAAATATCTATGAGTGCAGGCTGTACTGGCAGGAAAAACAGCTCGCGGGATTAAGTCTGCTCGACCTTTGTTCTCAATCCGCGCGCCGCATATTGATGCAGGATCGGTCGCTCGGCCTGCTGCAATCCAGCTAGAGCGGCAGACTCGTAATCAAAATTGGCCGTAGCGCCCTATTATTTGGTTCCAGCATCGGATTTGCCCGAAAACCGCTGCGCACTTTTCGGTCCGATGCGCTTCTGTCCCAGCATCGGATTTACCCGAAAACCGCTGCGCACTTTTCGGTCCGATGCGCAAAATGAACATCAGCCAGCGCGGCGATCAGGCTCGCAATTTCAGCGCCCACTGTGGCGTTTCGGTTAATCAGCGCAATTTTGTCAACGCCGGAGAGATTCTGCAGCGGCTGGCCGGAGCAAAAGTGCAGCAC
>CAYVJO010000246.1:0-5117 GCA_964451735.1 uncultured Hyphomicrobiaceae bacterium
AGCCATAGTCGAGGCCGCTCGCCCCTGCATCAAGCCGGGCAAGAAGCGGGTTGGCGAGCCTGGAGAGGAACCGGCGATAGGCCGGATCGTCAGGATCGTTGTCGTGAAGTTTATAATGCCTGTATTCCAGCTCGCGCGATGGGTGTTGACGCGGGTCAAGAAAACGCGCCTCACACATAACGCACCTCCAGTAATCTCGCCCATCGACGGACATAAACGGCGCTGGCTTTTGCGACAGGCAAACAGGACATCGGTCGGGCGCGTCGCTTTGCGCACAGACATATTCGTGTGATTTGTCCAGCGCTGCGCACGCATTCCGTTTCTGCATCAATTCCACCATAGGCCGGAAAACTATTATACAGAGCCTTGTCCTGATTCCATCGGAACGGATCAGGCCTACACTATAGGAACCGCCCTCCAGCTGCACGGCGCGACGGCTCCGATAGCCATTCCCGATCATAGCCCGTCGTGTCAACGCCTCACGCTGAGCTTCTATATTCAACACCGAGCGCAGGCCAAGCTGAGCCAAACGCAGCATTGCGGCTGCCATAACCATACGAACACGCTTCTGCCATTCTCATATGCAATGGGAAAAGCCGCTATAATGCACAGCGCCATTATCATAAAGGGCGGTATTCGTGTTTCATAACACCGCGCAGATCTATTCCCTTTCAACGGCCGTCCCCGGGCATGACCTCGTCCAATCCGATGTAGCAACGCATGTCACCAATATTTTTTCGTCCCGCTTTTCTGATTTCAGCAAGCTCAAAACCGTCTTTGAAAATTGCGGAATCGAGAAACGCAGCTCGGCCCGTCCCATCGAGTGGTATCTGGAGCCACATGATTGGACCGACCGCACAAGCGTATATTTGGACGTCGCAACCACTCTCTTCATCGAAGCGGCCCAAAAAGCAATGGATCAAGCCGGCGTCAGCGGCAACGACATCGGCACCGTGATTACGGTTTCCTCAACGGGTATCGCCACGCCGAGCCTGGAGGCTCGTGCGGCAGCGGCTCTGGGCTTCCCGCCCGATGTTTCGCGCGTTCCTGTTTTCGGGCTAGGCTGCGCGGGCGGCGTAACGGGCTTATCGATCGCGGGGCGTCTTGCGAAAGCTTCGCCGGACAAACATGTGCTGCTTGTCGTTGTCGAGCTTTGCACGCTCTCAGTCCGTCTCGATCAGACGACCAAAGCGAATATCGTGGCTCTTGCGCTGTTTGGCGACGGCGCCGCGGCAGCAGTCATCAAAGCGGGGGATCGGCAAGCGGAAAGCGCGGAAAGCCTTGCCATCATCGAGGATGCTGTCGAGTACTCATGGCCCGACACACTAGATATAATGGGCTGGTCGGTCGATCCGGAAGGCTTCGGAGTGATTTTCGACCGCTCAATTCCGTCTTTCGCGGCCGAAAAACTCTCCCCTGCACTGAAGCGTATCTGCGAGATTTACGGTATCGATCAGCGTGAGATCGGGCGGTTCATCTGCCACCCTGGAGGCGCCAAGGTCATCGAAGCCATCGAAACAGCGCTTCTGCTCCAAAGCGGCACGCTGGATGATGAAAGACGCGTACTCTCGCAATATGGCAATATGTCCGCACCGACTGCGCTTTTCGTCCTTCAGCGGGCAATAAAGTCGGGACTTCCAGAGCGATCCATCATCATGGCGCTTGGACCCGGCTTCACCCTCAGCACGGCGATGCTTTCAAGGCCGCGGGCATGATCGACGCACTCGCCTGGGTCGACCCGCTCGCCTTCGCAGTCCTCGCCTTCGTGACACTGCAGCGGCTTGCTGAACTCCTTTACGCACGCCGCAACGAGTTGCGGCTGCGGGCGCTCGGCGCCGAGGAACACGCGCCGGAACATTATCCGGCGATTGTGTTGCTTCACGCCGCCTGGCTGGTGGGTCTTTGGGGGCTCGCTTCAGGCGTAAGTCCGGATACAATGTGGCTCTCCCTGTTCTTTGTTCTGCAAGCCTTGCGTATCTGGGTTCTCGTAACTTTGGGCAGCCGCTGGACGACACGCATCCTCGTTTTACCGGGGGAGCCGCTTGTCACGACAGGACCTTACCGGATCTTTTCGCATCCCAACTACGCCGTCGTGGTGGGCGAAGTCTTCGTCCTGCCGATGGCGTTCGGCCTCTTCTGGTACGCCATTATCTTTTCTCTCCTTAATGCTGCGGTCCTGTTCATACGAATTCGCGCCGAGAACCAGGCTCTGGCTATGGCCGAAGGTGCTAGCCGATGAGCGCACCGGTCAGCTATGTTCGCGCCGATGCGCCGAATCTGGCGGCATGGGTCGGCTTTCTGGCAATGTGTATCGGCATGTTCATGGCGATACTGGATGTACAGATCGTGGTGACGTCGCTTCCGACGATCCAGGAAGCGCTCGGGATTGCGCCGGATCAGATGAGCTGGGTTCAGACGTCTTATCTGATCGCCGAAATCATTGCGATTCCGCTCACGGGATGGCTTACACGCCTATTGTCCTTGCGCGGACTTTTTATAGCCGCCGCTTCCGTATTTGCCGTAGCGTCGTTTGGATGCGCCGCAAGCGAGGGATTTGCAAGCCTCATCGCCTGGCGCATTATCCAGGGTTTCGCCGGTGGAATGCTGATCCCCATCGTGTTTTCCGCTGTCTTCATCATTTTCCCAGGACGTGGGCAGGCGCTCGCGACCACGATTGCTGGAATGCTTGCCGTACTCGCGCCGACCGTCGGTCCGGTTTCCGGAGGCTGGATAACGTCCACTTTCGATTGGCACTGGCTGTTCCTGATCAATATCCCGCCGGCGATCTTTGCCATCACGGCGGGCTATTTCTGCTTGCCCTCAACGGGCTCTGATCGCCGCGAAATCCGCAATCTGGACGCCATCTCGCTGCTGCTGTTGGCGGTCTGCCTCGCTTGTCTGGAACTCGGCTTGAAAGATGCGCCAAAAAGCGGATGGCTCTCCGGCTTTGTTCTGGCATCGCTCGCGATCACGGTGTCGAGCGGCTCGGCTTTCATCTGGCGTACGCTACGGAAAGAGAAGCCACTTGTCGATCTATCGAACTTTGCCGACCGGAATTTCGCGCTTGCTTGCGCCTTGAGTTTCGTGCTCGGCATCGGTCTTTATGGCTCGGTCTATCTGATGCCGGTCTTTCTCGGTTTTGTCCGCGGGCATGATGCGCTTGGGATCGGCCAGATCATGCTGGTGACCGGGGCGGCACAGCTCGCCATCGCGCCAGTCGCAGTCTGGCTGGAGCAGCGGGCTAACGCTCGTCTCCTCAGCATCCTCGGCTTTACCTTTTTCGGCCTTGGGCTCGCCATGAGCATGTATGACACGCCGAGAGCCGATTTCGATGAGATGTTATGGCCGCAGATCGTGCGCGGCGTGGCGGTCATGTTTTGCCTGCTCGCTCCTACGCGCATCGCGCTTGGGCATCTGCCGCCCGAGCGCGTTCCGGACGGAAGCGCGCTGTTCAATCTGATGCGCAATCTCGGCGGCGCTATCGGCATCGCACTGATCGATACGATCGTGTTCGGGCGCGCCGCGCAGCATGGCGCAATGATCTATGAAAGGCTGGAAGCCCGGGACCGGTCGATCTTCGAGTTCACGGGGCTCCCTTTCCTGCCCGCCGACAGGGTGGTAACACCGCAAATGATGGCTTTTGCGAAACCCGCCATCGAACGCGCGGCAACGACGATTGCAATTACGGAAGCATGGACGATGCTGGCCGTAATTACGGCGGCCGGCGTTTTGATTGCATTTGCAGTGCGCAGATCGAACTAAACGATCCTTCTTCATGCTCCGCTGATGCCTGTATTGTGCCGGACGCTTTAGAGTGTAATCCGCAGAAGTGGAAACCGGTTTAACAAAAAGATTACGCCGAAACAGTATGATAGAATTTGATTCTTTCTGATCGAGTCAGAACGCATCAGATTCTAACCACGCCGTAATCGCCTGAAAAGTCGCTTTCGCAGCGTCGATTGCGCGGCCGGGTTCTTCAGCGTGATCGGAAAGAACGGTGAGAAAATCGCGCCAATCGCCGGCGAGACCGTGTCCTGCTGAATGGAAAAGAAGAGCGCCTGCAAGCTGCGCACCAAGACTGCGGCGGAGCGCCTTCGCGATGACCGCGCCGCCAAGGGCGCTGCCTTCCAGCACATAAGCAGCCCCAAGCCTTGCGCTACTGTCGTGCAAGGCTGGGAGAAGTCCAGTCAATGAATCGCCGGGAGTCTTGCCCGCGCACACGCCAAAACTTTGAAGATCAAGGCCTATGATATGAGACTTACGGCGGGCGTGGAAAAATCGGCGCAGGGGCTCGAAGGGCTCCAGCATGAGACGCGACTCGACCGCCAGATGAAAGGCATGGAGCGCGCCAAGAAGCTCAATATATTCAGCGAGCGAATAGTCTGCCTCAAGACAGCGCTTTAACCGCCTCGCCGTTTCGGCTCGCGCGTGAAGATCAGCCGTTTCCTGCCTCAGCCTCAAGCGGATGCTCGCGGCCGCGTCTCCTGCAAGACCTTGACGCGGACGTCCAGGGCATTGAAGTTCATGCTGCATTGCTGCTCTCCGCAAGGCGCTTACGGCAGATGACGCGGTTCCCTGGCGGTATAAATTCGACAGTATCGAAACTCACAGCGCGCGCCATGAAAATCCCGCGTCCGTGAGCGCAGAGCGCGCGCTTGGGCTCATGCTGGAGGAAAGGGCGCCAGTCGAAGCCCTCGCCCTGGTCATCTATGGTGACGCAAATCTCGCGATCCGTCCTCTCCAATGAGATCGTTGCGAATTTCCTCGCAAAGTCGGGATGGACGAGCCGCTCCAGCAGCTCGTTTTCCCAAAGTCCTTCCTCGATCAGCTCGGTTTTCCGCTCGTGGCTTACGCCCAGATTCCCATGTTCGACAGCGTTGAGCATGAGCTCACGCAAGCCGAATAGCGCGATCTCGGGCATGGGGTAGAGCGCTGCGGCAAAACGGGATATGTGCCTAACGTCATCCAGCGACTGAAAGCTGAAGGCAAAGGATTTCAACCGAGACAGAGCAACCTTCACGCTATCGATTTCGGCCGAGCGTTCGGCATTAAAAGCATGATCTCTCAACGCGCGCTTCAGGACGGAGCGAAGCAGCTCTTTCTGATAAGGCTTGACC
>CAYVJO010000247.1:0-5115 GCA_964451735.1 uncultured Hyphomicrobiaceae bacterium
TGAAAATGACCGGTTTCGCTTAATCATCTTGGTATCAGTTCAGGGGAGCAGGCCATCAGGCTCTTAGTGTTCACTTCTAGATGCCCAGAGCGGAACTTAGTGCCGAATTGAACCGGATATCATGGCGGCTGAGATTCGATGGTACCGCTGCCCCGGCTCGAACGGGGGACCCCCAGATCCACAATCTGGTGCTCTAACCTACTGAGCTACAGCGGCATATACATCCACGGATTACTTCTATTCGTAGAAATTAGGACGATCTGGCCGCGGTTGCAAGTGAAACGCTTGGGTAAAGGCGACATAGGCGCAATACAACTGATTATTTACCTTTTTCGGTGCGTTAGGATCGGCCGGTACTCTAATTCTCTGTTTAGTCAAAGTTTATTACGCTAAATATGCAACCGCCTGAGCGGCATTTACTCCAGCGCGGCTTGGAGATCTTCTATCCAACAGAGGCAATCGCATCATCAAGCGATGCCTCCAGAAGCGCAAAGCGCGTATCCACCTCGCGCAGGTCACGGGCAAGAAAAATTAGCCGTTCGGTGACTTTTTCCGCAATATGAAACGCGACAGAAGGATCTTCCTCCATCAGCGCGAATAAATCGGCGCGGTCGATAGCGAGCGCCCTGACACGTTCCTCCACGACCACATCGAGACTATGAACAGTTTCGGTCAGCATTGCCATCTCGCCGATCAAAGTTCCAGACTCCAGCGTTTCCGGTGCCAAACCTGATTCTTTCGGGGGACGGGTCGCTGCACGCCCACTAAGGATCAGATAGCCAGACCTTCCTTTACCGCCTCGCTTCACGATCGTTGTATCAGCTTCAAAAAACGATTTTTTGCCTATGGCGACGATAGCCGAGAGTTGTTCCGGCGTCAGCCCGCCAAAAATCGGCACGCCGCCAAGGAGCTCGGCATTCTTATCGAGCACCATAGTCTACCCGCCCAGATTGCAATAGATGCAAAGTAATATTGTCCCTGTAATTCAGGGTGATGTGAGTCGGTGTATTTTGGCAAGATCATCAGCGATACGGTTATTTCTGTGGGGCCGCCCCGGTTAGGGCACCAGCTTGTATCCGCCTGTTTCGGTTACAAGAAGCTCAGCGTTGGAAGGGTCCTTCTCGATTTTCTGGCGCAACCTGTAAATGTGTGTTTCAAGCGTATGCGTCGTAACACCTGCATTATAGCCCCAGACTTCGTGCAGCAGAACGTCACGCGATACGACTTTTTCTCCCGCCCGGTAAAGATATTTCAGGATTGACGTCTCTTTCTCTGTAAGCCGTATCTTGCCGCCCTTCTCGTCTAAAAGCAGTTTGGAAGCCGGCTTGAAGCTGTAAGGGCCGATTGTGAAAACGGCGTCCTCGCTCTGCTCGTGCTGTCGAAGCTGAGCGCGGATGCGCGCGAGCAAGACAGCGAACTTGAACGGCTTGGCCACATAGTCATTCGCCCCGGACTCCAGTCCCAGGATTGTGTCCGCATCCGAAGCCTGGCCGGTCAAGATGACGATCGGCCCTTTGAAACCGTTCTTGCGCAGCAATTTACAGGCCTCACGCCCATCCATATCCGGCAGACCGACATCCATCAGAATAAGATCGACCGTATCAGACTTTGCTTTGGCCATGCCCTCAGACGCAGTCCCTGCCGAAACGGTCTCGAACTCTTCATGCAGATCGAGTTGATCGGTCAAGGACTCACGGAGATCGTCATCATCTTCCACGACAAGAATCTTGCGCGCTGTGCTCATCCAAAGCTCCCCAATTCTCCAAACTATAGCATAAAATAATCTCGCTACCGTCCGATTTTACGCCGATTCAGGTTAGGCCCTAGCGCCTGTCGTACGAAAGTGGATCATGCCGATTATAATTGTCAGGGGATTATCGCGAGCTCGCTCGCAAGGCAAGCTTCATCTGGGGGGACGATATTTCCTGTGCGCATTGGGCCGGGGCGGGCGGCGTCCCAAGAAGCAAGAGGGTGATGGCGTTACGCCGAAAGGACGCTGGTCCATCCGGCAGGTATTCTATCGCCCTGACCGGATCATACGGCCGAGCACCGCGCTGCCAGTGACGCCTTTGACGCCATCCATGGGCTGGTGCGATGCACCTTCGGACGCCAACTATAATCGTCTTGTGAGTTTGCCCTTTTCAGACAGCCACGAAAAGCTCTGGCGGCAGGACAATCTCTACGATCTGGTCGCCGTGCTTGGCTATAATGACAGGCCCCGCGCGCGCGGCCGTGGCAGCGCCATCTTCCTGCATCTTGCGCGCAAAGGTTATACTCCAACGGAGGGCTGTATTGCAGTATCCCAATGGGATATGCTGCGGATATTGTCCATCTTGCGCCCCGGGGACGCGATTGAGGTGGAATAGCTTACTGCAAAGTGCTGCCAGAGCCGTCCTCCGGCGCAGCCATCTCCATCTGCGCAAGCGCCATCAACACTTCCGATCGCTCTTTCAAACTTGGCGCTTCGAGCAATGCTTGCTTTTCCTCTGGCCCATAAGGACTGATCATCGATAAAGTGTTTACAAGCAATTCGGCTGGCGAGCGCTCGATGCTGTCCCAGTCCGCTGTCATTTGTCTCGCGGCAAGATAGGTTTTCAAAACTTCGAGAAGACGCGGCCAATCGACCTTTTCCTGGCCATAACCGCGAATGAAGTCTTCCGCGAAAGGTTCGTATGTCACGTGAACGTTGCGATAGGGTTTTTCTGTCGGCCGCTCGGCAGTGATATTGAAGCGTGCCACGCCTGCTAAAGTGATCAGAACGCGCCCGTCTTCGGTCTCGTTGAACGCTGTCAGACGCCCTGCGCAGCCCGTTTGGCGCAATGGCGTTGTCCGATCAACCGGAGACTCCTCTTCCTCGGAGCGCGCGCGCGGCTGCACAATCCCCATGATGCGGCGTCCGGCCAATATGTCGTCGATCATTTCTAAGTAGCGTGGTTCGAAGATATTCAGAGGCAGTGTCGATCGAGGAAGCAGAATACAACCCTGCAAGGGAAAAACCGGGATGACTTCGGGCAAATCGCCAGGCTTACGGTAACGGTCAGTCAGGCTCACTGCTTCCTCCGCTAGATCACAATCATTTCAAATAGATACGATCCTGATCTATATCTATTTCTCTACTCACGATCTTTCCGAAAAACCGGTATTCAATTTTTTTCTAACCGTGCTTTAGACCCATTCCCGCTCGACAGGCTCTGAGTTTGAGCGAGAAGCGTTACGATAAAAGTCGGACGCGTGCGGCAGCCCTAACGGGTTCGTGCAAACGCGGCGGTTGGGCTCCCACTGCGGCCGTACCGATCCTGCAGCATGGAGGTTAGGCATTCAACGATAGGTTTAGCGCCTTAACAGTGTCAATTCGTCCCGCTTATGAAAAAAGCAAAATCGAAAGGCGTTGGCGTCCCTTCACGGAGAGCGGATCGCCCGATCCCCAAGCCTCGAAAAATTCCACAAGCTGCTTGCGCGCGGCGCCATCGTTCCAGGCTTTATCGCGCTTGATGACCTCAAGCAGCTGCTCCATCGCCGCTTCCCGGTCTTGATGGGCGTTCAGGGCAAGGGCAAGATCGAAACGCGCCTGTGAGTCCGCCGGATTTGCCTCAACGTCTCGCTTGAGCTTGCTCAGGTCCGCATGCTTGCTCGCGCCGCTTTTACGCGCCAACTCCAAGGCCGCTCGCGCGCTACCTATGGCGGACGCATTTGCTTTGGACGGCGGCGCAAGTGATAAAGTCTGTTCGGCGCGTTCGAGATCACTTGTCACGATATAGCATCGCGCCAAGCCGGCGATAGCATCGATATTGCCGCTATCGCTTTTGAGTATCTCGGCAAAACCGGAAGCGGCACCGTTCACGTCGCCTGCATCAAGCGCGGCTTGAGCCCCTTCCAATTGAGAACCGGCGAAAGCGTCCCGCCCTGCGACGCGCTCGATGAACGACCGGAGCTGGCTCTCCGGCAGCGCCCCCATGAAGCCATCAACCGGCTGGCCGTTCTTGAAGGCGAAGACCGCCGGTATCGATTGAACCCCGAGTTGGCCGGCGACTTCGGGGTGTTCATCGATGTTCATCTTGACGAGCCGTATATTGCCATGAGCGGCTTTGACCAGCTTTTCGAGAACCGGCGTCAGCTGACGGCACGGCCCGCACCAAGGGGCCCAGAAATCGACCAGCACAGGCGTGCCGCGCGAGGCCTCTATGACGTCCTCGACAAAAGTTCTCGTCGTCGTGTCTTTGATAAGGACGGGATCGTGCGATGACGTGGAGGGTTCGGTCTGTCCGGAAAGATTGAGTATCATGTGATTTGCCTGCTTGGGGGCTGAACCGTATGGAGCTGAAATATATTTCGCTTAAAATGGCGCTTGAGTAGCTCTTTGCCAAGCGTTTTGCCGCTACACGGTGGACAAGTCGGCAGCCTTGGCTATGTAAAGGCTACGATTTTGGGGGGATGGTTGCAGGCTTCCAGGAAGGTGAGAAGATCACGCCGAGATAGACCGGTTGTGGCGGTATTCACCAGCGGATGCAGATTGATTCGCTCATGGCGCATCAGTGCTTCGTCGAGGACGACCGAAACCAGCCCATTTCGGTCATTGATCGCGCAAAATGTCGACACCGACCCCGGGGTCACGCCTAGAACCTCATCCAGAAGCCTGGCATTACCAAAACTGAGGCGTCCGCAACCAAAAAGCTGATGCGCCGTTTTGAGGTCCACGCGAGTATCTTCCAGCGCAGTGATCAACCATAGTGTGCCTTTCTTGCATTTCAGGAACAGATTTTTTGTGTGAGCGCCGGGAATTTCGCCACGCAGCGCCCGCGACTGTTCGACGGTGAACAAGGGAGGGTGATCGATAGTTTCGGTTTCGATCCCGAGACTTGCCAGATGCGCCAACAGCGTATCCCGTATCCAGGCCATCCGCTTCGTGTCCGTTCAACTGTTGGATGATAACAACATGCGAGCCATAACCGATCGCGTGGCAGGACGCAATCGGTGGCTCTCACAGATCATCTCAACAAGAACTCATCGCTTGTTCTAGGATAAGACCGCTTGAAATCGCTGCGCGTTTGCGCCATAAAACAACATATCAGCTTCAATGGCTGATGGAGCGCGGGCGTAGCTCAGGGGTAGAGCATC
>CAYVJO010000248.1:0-5088 GCA_964451735.1 uncultured Hyphomicrobiaceae bacterium
CGGGCTCGTCTCCAGTCCGAGCGCGATGGCGTTGATCACGATAAGACTGATTATGACGCGTTCCCACAATGGACTCATGAAAAAAGCTCGCAGCCGAGCCATCGTCCCGCGCCAGGCCTCTCTTCCAGGGAGGCGATTGTCTCGCACCATAGCCATTAGGCCTCCTCAAAAACTGGCCGCCCTAGTGGAGCGAATTTGACATTTGAGTCCCGCTCGCCGAAGACGCATCATTGACTCCAACATTTGCACACGGAGGTCGAGCGCGTGGAATGCAAATATTGGAATCGAACCACTAGCCTGCACGCCAGGAATTATGAAAGAACTCCGGCCATCTTACAGGTGCAGGCAAAAATGGCGCTCGCAAGTCAGCATATCCAACTCAAACTTTATCCTCGCCAGCTCCGAAAACATTCTCGACCGTCAGTTCAGGTTCCTCCTCCGCTTCCTCAGGTCCGGTTTCCGCTGACGGATTGGGCAAGCCCGAGGTTTCAGCAGCGGGCCGCAACGTTCCAACCCGTTCAAGCGTTTCGCCTGCATCGCCGCTGACGCCCTTTTCCTGGTCGAGCCGCTTGGCCGCCTTGCGTACCTCTGCATCCAGATCGGTCTGCGAGCAAAGACTCAGCGCGACCGGGTCCTGCGGCTGAAGATTGGCGGAGTTCCAATGAGTGCGCTCGCGGATCGACTCGATAGTCGGCTTGGTCGTGCCGACGAGGCGCATTATCTGCGAGTCGCGCAGCTCCGCATGGTGCCGCAATAGCCACAAGATCGCGTTCGGCCGATCCTGGCGGCGGGAGAGGGGCGTATATTTGGGAGAGCGCTTGGTTTTGACTGCCGGTATTTCGACCTTCGACTTGGCAATGCGCAGGCTGTGCTCGGGATGTTGTTGAGCATATTTGATTTCCTCGCGAGTCAACTGGCCGGAGGAAATAGGATCCATGCCCTTAATGCCCTGCGCGACATCGCCATCGGCGATACCTTTGACCTCAAGCACGTGCAGGCCGCAAAATTCGGCGATCTGGTCGAATGTCAGCGCGGTATTCTCGACAAGCCAGACTGCGGTCGCCTTTGGCATCAACAACTTTTGTGTCATAAACCTCTCCCGTCTCCTGCGAAGCGGCGCCGCTCGCAGGCTCAATATATTCAACGATGCGTGGTGGGAATGCTTCGTTCGCATCAAAGCTACGGCAAATATATAAGCTTTGTTGCTAAAAAGGGCAAATTGTCTTGGAATGCAAGCATTATGCCTTTTGTGGCCCAAGAAAGCAACAAATCAGTCCATTTTTCAAATAGAACGCGACTGCCTCCTCTGCAACCACGGTCAAACCGTGAGTATGATCTTTCCAATATGCGCGTTGCTTTCCATACGCCGATGGGCATCAGCGGCGCTTTGCAGCGGAACGAAACGATCGATTACGGGCTTGATCCGTCCGCTGGACAGCATCGGCCAGACCTGGTCCTGCAAGGCATTGGCAAGAGCGGCTTTCACCTCGATTGGCCTTGAGCGGAGCGTGGAGCCCGTCAGCGTAATCCGTCTCAGCATCAGCCGGGTGAAATCAACGTTGGCTTTCGCGCCTGTCAGAAACCCGATCTGATGAATGCGCCCGTCTTCGGCCACGCAATTCAGATTGCGCTGGATATATTCGCCACCAACCATGTCCAGGATCACATCTGCTCCTTTGCCAGCGGTTCTATCCTTGACCACGGCGACGAAATCCTGTTTGCAGTAATCGATGGCCACATCTGCGCCAAGACTTTCGCAGACCGCGCATTTCTCAGCACCGGACGCCGTTGCGAATACAGTTGCGCCGAAAGCCTTGGCGAGTTGGATCGCCGTGGTGCCAATACCGCTGGTCCCGCCATGGATCAGAACGGTTTCGCCGGCAGCGAGCTCTCCCCGGTAGAAAAGATTGTGCCAGACGGTAAAGAAGCATTCGGGAAGCGCGGCGGCCAGAGGCGCATCGAACCCATCGGGAATGGGCAAGGCGGCGCGCTCGTCGGCCAGGCAATATCCGGCGTATCCACCCCCCGTTACCAAAGCTGCGACGCGGTCACCCGCCGCATAACGTTCTGCCCCCTCTCCCATCGCCACGACCGTTCCGGCGATTTCAAGGCCCGGGATCGGCGAGGCTCCAGGCGGCGGCGGATATTGACCCAGCCTTTGCAAGACATCTGGACGGTTGACCCCTGCTGCCTCCACGCGGACAAGAATTTCGCGTGCGCGGGGTGCGGGCACTGGCATTTCGACAGCTTGCAGCACCTCCGGACCACCGGGCTGCGAAATAGTGATCGCGGTCATCGTCTCGGGCAGGATCATGATGCGCCTTTTCCAGCGTTGCACAGGGTTCGAATTATGTGATGATAATGCGTTGTGGCAACGGTGCGAAAGCGGCCTTTGATAAAGAAGCGCCCAATGGGATATGAAAGCCTTGCCCCATTAGGCTATGGTTGAAGTGTATTACTTTCTGTCTGGATAGAAGAAGCCATGGTTTGGGATGAGGATCAGCCAAAAAAACGCCCGGCCTATGAGATTGGCGCCGATCTTGGCAAGTACTCGGTTGAGGAGTTGCGGGAGTATCTTGCACTATTGGATGCCGAAAAGGCGCGCACCGAAAATATGCTGATATCGAAAACGTCTTCAATGCAAGCCGCGCATTCCGTATTTAAATCCTGATACATCGCGTCAGCTCATAAGCCATGTAATTAATTTACAATTTAATAAATATCTTAACCAAATTTTATATTTTTCGGCCCATTACGATTATAGAAGAAGGTCCGCATCACGCCGCTTCAGCCGTAAGCTTATGATGATGCCCACCTTTGACTTGAAAGCTGCGCCGCGCACGCGGCTTTTTTCTTTTGCGCATATGCTTCAGAAGCAGACCGTTATGCCCAAATTATCCCGCCATCCTTCTGGTCATTTATTATTTTTGGAAAAATGCCTTGCGTCCAGGAGGTAAAATTTAACATGATTGGGTACGACGTTTCTTGCTGACAGCATATTAACCGTGTCTGTGTAGAGTTGGTGCGTATGAGTAGGAAATCGGGAACTTTGCCTCCCAGGGTTATTGAAACCGCTGCGATCCCTTTTCGCAAGAAAGCCGCCGACGAGCAGCGTTTTCTTGCCCTCTTCCGCGAGGGTATGGCTCTCGTCGAGGCGGCAGCAAATTATCTGGATGGATCTGGGCGACGCGAATCGAAGTGCTTGCCACCGTATATCGCCTTGTCATACGCGACTGAAAGTATGCGCCTGACAACGAGGCTGACCCAGCTTGCGACTTGGTTGCTGGCCCGTCGCGCAGTATTAAATGGCGAGCCAATGCCTCCGGCTGGCAGCGCAAATGATCCGCTCGTCCTGCCCCCTATCACCCGCATAAGCGGATCGCGTGGTTACGACCAACTGCCCGAGCGTCTAAAGGGGCTAATCGAAGAGGGCTATCAGCTTCACAGAAAAATATGTGAGTATGATGCATTCGACCGAGGTGAAGTAGAGCATCCTGCGCGCAAGTCAAATCCGGTCGCGGCGCAGATTGCTCAGCTTAATGCTGCTTTCACACATTGAAACGGCGAGGATGAACGGATGCACCCCGCGCAATTTATCCTTGCCTATCCGCAATCAGTCCATACGCGCGAAATACCAGGGTCTTATGGCGTTAGCCCAAAAATCCTTCGAACTTCTTCTTGAACCGGCTTAGGCGCCCGCCTCGGTCAACCAATTGCTGGTTGCCGCCAGTCCATGCCGGATGCGTATTCGGGTCAATATCAAGTTGGAGTTTGTCGCCTTCCGAACCGTAGGTCGAGAACGTCTCGAACTCGGTACCGTTGGTCATAACCACCTTGATCCGGTGATAATTGGGGTGGGTGTCTTTTTTCATAGCCTTTGGCCTTCCGTATCGCGCATTCCGCGCCTGAGAACTCAATCCCGAATTAGCGGAGTTGCATCGCGTTCCAGCTTCTATATCGCAGGAAAAAACATTCTGACAAGCCAGCGATTTCGAAATTCCGTAATTCTGGCCGCATTGCTTAATACATGGAATTCATGGCGGCAATCTGCTTACTATCCGCGCGAGGATCATGGCGCGCAAAGAATGGGCGAATGAAGGGTCAATGGTATGAAGAACGGCAGCGTGGGACACTATTCTCCACATCAGCCTTATCATGGCGGAACAGACGAGGAGAAAGTCTCAGACAGCGTCCATGCGCCTGCGGTCGGATCGCCGCGCCAGATGGAAAAGCTGTGGCGGCTGCGTCCCTATATATTGCGCTACAAACTGACGCTTGCGCTGGCTTTCATTGGCCTCGTCGCCGCCGCCGGAGCAACGCTTGTGCTGCCCATTGCCGTGCGGAGGGTGATCGATTTCGGCTTTTCGAATGAGAATGCCGGCCTGATCGACAGCTACTTTACCTTTCTTCTGCTTGTCGCCGGTGTACTGGCGGCTGCAAGTTCTCTGCGCTTTTACTGCGTGAGCTGGCTTGGCGAACGTGCGGTCTCGGATATTCGCTCGGCGGTGTTTGCGCACCTGACGAAACTGAGCCCGGTGTTTTACGAACAGACCCATTCCGCCGAACTGATGTCGCGGCTAACCGCCGATACGACGCAGATCAAGACCGCTGTATCCGCCTCCGTCAGCCAGGCCTTGCGGAATATGGTGCTTCTCGTCGGAGCGTTGATCATGATGGTGCTGACCAGCCCCAAACTCAGCGCGCTCGCCATTGCCGCAATCCCTTTGATCATCTTGCCTCTCATCGCTTACGGCAAGGTCGTCCGCCGGCTGTCGCGGCGCGCACAGGACGAGTTGGCAGCTGCTTCCTCCTATGCGGCGGAAAATCTCGGATCGCCACGCACCATGCAGGCTTTCACCTTCGAACCTTTCGTGATTCGGCGTTTCGATGAGGCGGTCGAGAACGCTTTCGAGGCCGCACGCCTGCGGACGCGTGCGCGCGCAATGCTCACCGCTGCGGCCACCTTCCTCATCTTCGGCAGCATCGTCGGCATACTCTGGTATGGTGCGCTTTCTGTGCTAGCGGGAGCCATGACGGGCGGAACGCTCGCGCAATTCGTGCTTTACGCCGCCTTCGCGGCCGGTTCAG
>CAYVJO010000249.1:0-2276 GCA_964451735.1 uncultured Hyphomicrobiaceae bacterium
CACAGTCTTTTCGGCAATCTGAATCGCAGCAGCCGTAATCTTCTAACTCAATCAAAGAGTTCTGAGCCTAGTGGTTCGACTGAAACATTTACAGCCCCATGCAGCGCCCTCATTTGCGTCCGAACATGCGATCAAGCAAAATTTGAGGCCCGGCAGCGGTTCCTATTTCATCGAACGGCAGCTGGCGGGAATATTAGGACTGCGTCACATTGGTTCGCGCGGCCAGGAAGACAAACTGCTATGGCAAAGAAATCAGAATAAAACGCATACATATCGAATAGGCGATGCGCTGAAACACGTGCTAATCATTGGAGCAGGCATAGGCGGTCTCGGACTAGCGGCCATGCTCGCGCGAAAAGGATTTCGCGTAACGGTCGTGGAAAAGAACGCCACGCTTGGCGGGCGGGCGCGTCAGTTTCAAGCCGACGGCTTCAAATTTGACATGGGGCCGTCATGGTATTTGATGCCGGATGTGTTCGAACATTTCTTCCGTCTACTCGGCGAAGATGTTAACGACCATCTCGATCTCGTCAAACTCTCCCCCTCTTACCGCATCTACGCCGGCGAAGGCGAGACGATCGATCTTCATTCCGATCCTGAGCGAGCGGCCGCCTTGTTCGAGAGCATCGAGCCGGGGGCTGGGGCCGGCCTTGAGCGCTATCTGGACGCCTCGCGCTATCAATATGACGTTGTGATGCGCAATTTCATGCATCGCAATTTCGATTCCCCGCTGGATTTTCTGAGCTGGCGGCTTTTGCAGGCCGGTACGAAACTATCGGCCTTTAGCACGATGAGCGGCTATGTTTCGCGCTTCTTCAAAACGCCTATCCTGCAAAAAATCATGCAATATCAGTTGCTTTTCCTCGGCAGCTCCCCGTTCAAGACACCATCCATTTACAATGTCATGGGGCATGTCGATTTTAACCTCGGCGTATACTACCCCATGGGCGGCATTTACCGGATCATTGAGGCGCTCGCTGCGATCGCGCGCGCCCATGGCGCGGAGATACGCGCCAATGCGCCGGTGCGGACAATCCGGGTCAGCGGCGGCGTGGCCAGAGCGGTCGAACTGGAAGATGGCAATGTCATTCCTTGCGATCTGGTGGTCTCGAACGCGGATATCCATCACACCGAAACCGAGCTGCTAGGAGACAGTCTGACCAGCTATCGGCAAGGATATTGGGAGAGCCGGAAGCTCGCGCCTTCGGCGCTGATTCTCTATGCCGGCCTCAATGACCGACCGAATTCGCTGCTGCATCACAATATCGTGTTCAACGACAATTGGGAGGCGAGCTTTGCAGAGCTCTTCGACAGCCGGGAATGGCCGTCGCACCC
Organism: uncultured Hyphomicrobiaceae bacterium; assembly: GCA_964451735.1. Classification (GTDB taxonomy): domain Bacteria; phylum Pseudomonadota; class Alphaproteobacteria; order Rhizobiales; family Rhodomicrobiaceae; genus JAHQVI01. The sequence goes on from CAYVJO010000249.1 coordinate 1,336, forward strand.
ATCCTATTATCTGTGCTGCCCGTCACAAACAGACCCTAGCCTTGCGCCCGAAGGCAAATCTGTCGTTTTCATGTTGATGCCGGTTTCAGCCAGGGCCGGGCACGATTCGACAATCGTGGCAACAATGGCGGAGAGGATGATCGCCGAGGCTGAAACGCGGATGGGGTTGAGCGGGCTTAGAAGCCAAATTGCCTATTGCCGTGTTTATAGCGGAGCGGATTTTCAACGCGACTACAACAGCTTCAGCGGCACCGCCCTTGGACTGGCGCACACGCTTGGGCAGACAGCCCTGCTCAGGCCGAACAATCGCAGCAAAAAAGTGTCGAACGTGTTCTATGTCGGCGCAAACACCAATCCCGGCATCGGCATGCCGATTTGCCTCATCTCGGCGCAACTGGCTTACAAGAGAATCCTAGCAATACGGACGCCGGAGCCTCTGGAGCCTGGAAATCTGTAAGGGTTCACAGACCCATGCGGACCCAGTCGATCACCTCAATCCCAAATGCAATCACATCTGCGAAGCGGGCGATCACGGAAAGCCAGAAAAAAATCACGAAGCCGGCCACGACGTTCAGCAGCGGAAAATACGTGTAAAGCTCGAAAACCTTGCCTGCCTGATCCGATCGTAAAGCTGCGAGCACTGCGCTGCAATACAGCACACCAAGCACAACCGCCAGGCTGCCAAGCTGGGGCACCGTGATGATGGCGGCCCCGAGATAAAGGCCGAAACACAGCCATAATGTACCTGATGCGCCAAGCGATGTGGCGACGGTTTTCACCCCGCTTGTGCGGTCCGCTTCGATATCGGGGACGGCGGAGTAGGCGTGCATCGCCATCGACCAGAGCATCCCAGCAGCGATCACGCTCCCGTCGAGCGCTTGCCCTCCGGAGAGCAGATAGCCAAAAACACCCGCCGACACATAGATCCCAGCGCTGAACAG
>CAYVJO010000249.1:2286-5072 GCA_964451735.1 uncultured Hyphomicrobiaceae bacterium
GGCGGCGCTGAATAAAAGACCGATAAAAATACGAAAACCGACAGAGCGGCGAAGGCGGCCGGCGGCATCAGGTCGAACAGAGCGAGAAACGGTAAGGTGGTAACGCCCACCCAGATCATGAGCGGGCGATGTTCATCCGGCGTAACAAGCGCCTCATACCCCGCCTTTTTGGGATTTATCCGGTCCGTTTCGTAATCGAAAATATCGTTAACACCATAAATCAGCAAATTGGCCGGAAACAGGAAGTACGCAAGGAAAACAAGAATGACAGGCGTGACGTGGCCAAGCGGAAAATCGAGCATACGCAGCGCCAACAAGCTTCCGATGGCAAACGGTCCGGCAACATAAACCCAGAAGCGTGGGCGGCTGATGCGAAGCAGCCTATCAGCCGATAATCCCGCCAGGAGACGATCCATCATGAAGCCACCCTCTATTTCGTCTTCCACCAAGTCTTACGCAGCTCGAAGTTTCCAGCGCCACGTATTGCAACGCAGCGTGAAAAATTGCCGCAGCATTCGTATCGCTCTCCCGCCGAGGTGCGGGCGGCCTGGTATTTCCGAATTCGCGAGCAAGCCAAGAGTGACGAGTGGCCAATTCCGGATCGGGCCCGCATCGCCAGGCAAAGATCCCGCTTAGTCTGGTTTGCGCAGGGTATTAGCAAAATCCAGGCTCCTGTTTTGCGGATCACGCTCTAGATCGGGATCATTTCAATTGGAAACGATCCTGATCGAAATCGGCTTGCCTATGCACGATTTTCAAAAAACCGGTGCCACTTGTCTGATCGTGCTTTAATAGCGGTACTGCTCGGATTTGAACGGTCCTTGATGATCGACGCCGAGATAATCGGCCTGATCGTCGGTGAGTTCGGTCAGCTTCACGCCAAGTTTGTCGAGATGCAGCCGGGCGACCTTTTCGTCCAGATGTTTCGGCAGCGTGTAGACTTTATTCTCATATTTTTCGCGATGCTTCCAAAGCTCGATCTGCGCAAGCACCTGATTTGTGAAGCTGGCGCTCATCACGAAGCTGGGATGCCCGGTCGCGTTGCCGAGATTGAGCAACCGTCCTTCGGAGAGCAGAAGCAGACGCTTGCCGTCAGGAAATTCGATCATATCGACTTGCGGCTTGATATTGATCCACTTCATGTTCTTGAGGCCAGCGACCTGAATCTCATTGTCGAAATGGCCGATATTGCCAACGATGGCCATATCCTTCATGGCGCGCATGTGGTCCACCGTGATGACGTCCCTATTTCCGGTGGCGGTAACGAAAATATCGGCTTTCGGCGCGGCGTCCTCCATTGTGACGACTTCGAAACCGTCCATCGCCGCTTGGAGCGCGCAGATCGGATCGATTTCCGTCACTGCGACGCGAGCGCCCGCTCCCCGAAGGCTGAGCGCCGAGCCCTTGCCGACATCCCCATAGCCGCATACGACCGCGGTCTTGCCCGCAAGCATGACGTCCGTTGCCCGCCGGATGCCATCCACAAGGCTCTCGCGGCAGCCATATTTATTATCGAATTTCGATTTCGTGACGCTGTCATTAACGTTGATCGCAGGGAAAGAAAGGGCGCCCTTTTTCTCCATCTGATAAAGACGGAGTACACCCGTCGTAGTTTCTTCCGATACGCCGCGAATATTGGCCTTTACCTTGGAATACCATCCCGGATAGCGCTGAAGCCGCTTCCGTATCGTAGCAACAAGCGCTTCCTCTTCCTCGTTTTTGGGGTTATCGAGCACAGCGGGATTCGTCTCGGCCTCACTGCCCAATTGCACGATCATGGTTGCGTCGCCGCCATCATCGAGGATCAGATTGGCAGTCTCGTTGTCAGGCCATTCGAGGATGCGGTCCACATAGTCCCAATATTCACCTAGAGTCTCTCCCTTGACCGCGAAAACAGGCGTTCCTCGCGCCGCAATGGCTGCCGCTGCATGGTCCTGCGTCGAGAAGATATTGCACGACGCCCAACGCACATCCGCGCCAAGCGCCTGGAGAGTCTCGATCAGCACAGCCGTTTGAATCGTCATATGAAGGCAACCGGCGATCCGTGCTCCTCGGAGCGGCTTATCCGAGCCGAATTCCTCGCGTGCCGCCATCAGACCTGGCATTTCCGTCTCGGCGATGTCCATCTCCTTGCGACCCCAGTCGGCGAGGGACATGTCTTTGACGATGAAATCCTTATTTGCGCTCATGTCATTCATTATCACGTTATCTCCGTATGTGGGGTAGCTGTCGCAATCTATACGCGCACCCAACAATCAAGGCAACAGCATATAAAGATGTCTTTATATCTTATCGCGTCGAAATCACACATAAGCGTCCATACATTCCGATACTGGCGCGAACGCTTCGCAAAGAGATTTACGCAGCACAATCAAGACATGTTCCACGACGCGGCGGGGCCGATCGTCCAGAACCGATCAAATCGGCTTGATCAACACGTGGCGTTTCTTACCGAGTGAGAGTTTGACGACTCCATCGCGCGTCAGGTCGCCGGAGCGTATCAACGCCTTGTCGTCGGCCGCCTGATCGTCATTGACGCGCACGCCGCCGCCCTTCACTAGGCGCCGCGCCTCGCTATTTGATGCCGCAAGCCCAGCGCGCACCAAGGCAGCCAACAACCCAACACCGGCTTCCAACTCATCGGCGGGCACCTCCACTGTTGGCAGTCCTTCCGCGGCCTCCCTTTCGGCAAAGGTGCGCCGCGCCGTCTCGGCTGCGTCCTCGGCGGCTTCATGCCCATGCAACAGAGCCGTCGCTTCGGTCGCCAGGATCGCCTTCGCCTCATT
>CAYVJO010000250.1:0-4118 GCA_964451735.1 uncultured Hyphomicrobiaceae bacterium
GGACCCACAGATCGCGCCGAAACCCGCGCAGGCCCCGATTGCGGCCATGGCGACCCCGCCACGCCGGTGCCCGAGCCATGTTTCGGCGGCTTTGAACAGGGACGATGACATCCCACTCATGGTTGCGAACTGTCCCATCAGCAGAAATAACGGAATGATCGATAGGGTATAGCTGGAGAAGGTGCCGAGTGTGAGGTTCTTGAGTTGCGCAAACAGCGGTGTGAGCGACCCGGCAAGGAGGTAATGTCCGCCCATGCCAACGGCGATCATTGCTAGCGCAATGGGAACGCGCAGGAGAATCAGCGCCAGTAAGAATGGAAAAGACCAGGCGCCGAACTCAAGATTGCTCACCTCGCGTCTCCATTGCCGGATTGACCGCGCGTGTCGTCCAAGCCGCCAAGGAGCCGGCGCCAGCTTCTTTGGCAGCAATAGACCGATATGGCGACGAAAGCAATTGCCCCTATCAGCGACGCGGCATAGGACCACCAAACCGGGAATTGCAGGATGAACGTCGTTTCGCCGACGGCTCGCTTATCCATAAGTCCTGCGAAGTGACGCCAGCAGATCACCGCAGCAAGAATGAGCATCAGACTATCGCACAGCGCGTCGATAAGCCGGTTGGAGCGCGCGCCTAGCGCGTCTGCCAATATGTCGACACGAACATGGGCGCGTTGCAAATGACACCATGGAAGGAAGGCGAAAATGGCGTAAGCGGACGCCGCTTCGACCAGTTCGAAATCGCCGGGAACTGGACCGAGGCCGAGCGGGATCAGATTACGCCCTGCAACGCTCGCGATGGTGATCAGAACGATCGCAAGAAGGGCGAACCCTCCGCTGATGGCGAGCCAGCGCGCAGTTGCTTCTATGGCTTTGGGTGCTGGCATGATGTGAATTGAGCAGGGAGGAAACGATGCAGCGCTTTTCAGGCAAAGCAAAAAGCTCTTCATTTACCGCAATTATTACTGAGAGGCCTCCAGGATGCGCGCTCGCGCCTGCGCAACGAGAGCGTCCCCGTCAATTCCCCTAGCCTTCATTTCGGCGATCCACTTATCGATCACGGGCGCTGCAGCCTTTTTCCAACGTTCGGTCTCCGCCACGTCAAGCTGGATGATCCTGTTTCCCAGCCTTTCGGCAAATGCCATACCCGCCTTGTCGCCCTCGTCCATGGCGCGCCCGAAGGCGGCAGCAGTGTCTGGCCCAGAATTGGCGTCGATCACCCTTTTCAGATCGTCGGGAAGCCTCTCGTAAGAAGCCTTGTTCATAGCAAACAGGAAGGTCAGGGTGTAAAGGCCGTTCGAGCCGGATAAAATTGTATGATTTTTGACGATTTCAGGCACCTTCAATGTCTCGCTGACCTCCCATGGGATGGTCGTGCCGTCAAGCACACCGCGCGACAACGCCTCGGGAACCGCTGGAACGGGCATTCCAACCGGAACCGCTTCGAGTTGCTTGAGCATATCGTTGATGATGCGTGAGCCGCCCCTGACTTTCAAACCCTTGAGATCCTCAAGTCTCGTAATCGGTGTTTTGCTGTGCACGAGGCCCGCCCCATGCGTGTGGAAGACGAGGGGCTTGACGTCCTTGAACTCATCCAGCGCAAGGCTTTGGGCATAGTTATGGAACGCTCGTGATGTCGCCTCCGCGGTGGTCACCATAAAAGGCAGCTCGAACGCCTCCGTCTTGGGGAAGCGGCCCGGCGTGTAGCCGATCACTGTCCATGTCAGATCGACGACGCCGTCCTTGACCTGGTCGAACAGCTCCTGAGGCTTGCCGCCCAATTGCATTGACGGATAAGACTCGATTTTGATCCGTCCGCCGGATTGGGCCATGATCTTGTCCGCCCATGGTGCGAGCGCTTTGGCCGGGATCGTCGATTGTAACGGCAGGAACTGATGGAGCCGCAGAGTGAACTCCTGCGCCGCGACAAGGCTGGGCGACAGGATCGGCAGAATCAGAAAGAACGCGATGGCATGCAATAGTGTGATCATGTCTATTTCAAACTCATTTCATCATGCCGGTGGATTTCGGCGGCAGAATAGCCAATCCCGAAGGATCGGTATATGCGTCACGCCGCCAAAGACGCTGCACATTGGCGGCATCTTCCGGATCGAAGTAGCGCCGCCCTTACCTGCGAGATATCAAAAGGCTTGCGTACGTTCTCGATTCACTCGTTATCAGCGCGCCGCACGAGCCCGCAAAGCCGCGTTCATCGCCAAGACCGCGATCGCGCCAGACAAAATGGCGCTATATCCAGCCAGTGACAATCCAACCACGCGCAGCGGCGCTTCATCGCATCGCACGACACGAGGCGCGCTAAGGCTTTTCAGCAATTCCTCTGTCGTCATGGCAATTGTCCCCATCCCTGAACAGGCATCCGGCCCGGGCCACCAGCCCCACTCGATGCCTGCATGATAAACGCCAAGACCAGAATTGAATGCGAAAGCCGAAGCTAGGAGAACGAGAATGGCGCGGCTCCAGGCTTGCCGCCCATCCGCGAGCATGAATGCAAGAATGCCAAGCGGTACCGCAGCATAATAGACGATGCGTTGTTCAAGGCATAGAGGGCAAGGCGGAATCCCGAGTATATGCTCCACGAACAAAGCGCCGCCGAGCGCAAGCGCACTCAGAACGGTAATCGTTCTCCCGATCTCGCCGAAGCCAAGCCCTAAGCGGTCCCGGCTGCTCGCAATAACTTTATATGCCATATCGGACGATTACAAAGCCGCAGAGGGCAATCGCGGTCACCCCAACGGTTAATACTTCCAGCCGCTTATCGATGAAAGCGCGTATCGGCTCTCCAAAATAATATAGCAGTCCGGCGATCATGAAGAAGCGTCCTCCCCGACCAATCGCGGAAAGCAGTATAAACAGCGGCAAATCGTACCCCGCCAGACCGCTTGCGATTGTAAAAACCTTGTAAGGTATCGGTGTAAAGCCAGCCAGCAATATAATCAAACCGCCCCATTTTTCGTAAGATTGCCGGAATACTTCTACCTTTTCTTGCAAGCTGTAGAGATTGATGACCCAAATGCCGACCGTATCGTAAAGATATGAGCCAATGGCATAGCCGAGCACCCCCCCTGCAACGGACGCCAACGTACAGATCGCCGCTAGACGCCAGGCGTTCTGGCGGTTCGCGAGCACCATGGGGATCAAGAGGACATCCGGCGGTATCGGAAAAAATGAGCTTTCCGCAAAGGATATGCCCACAAGCGCCCGGCGGGCGTTGCGTTTTCCGGCGAATGACATCGTCCAATTGTAGAGTCGCCTGAGCATGACACCCTGTTAGTACCGGCGTGAGACTTTGTCTATCGTGTTGGCGAAACAGTCCGCCGGAAAATGGTAGAGAGAGGTTAAGGACGACGATACGCCCCATCCCCCAATCTTGCCCGGGATGCTTGCGGGGATGCGGTCTCTCTGTCAACTTGGCCGCTTATGGTATGAAAATACAATGCTTACTGCTTGAGGGAAATTCATCATGGGATGGACGCGCGCTCCTAGAAAATTTCTCGAACCATTGGCGATCGGGGCTCCGCTGCCTTTGCGAGAGCGGCCGGCGCGGCTTGAGCGCATGATCCATTTCATCCCGCCCCATATCGAGAAAATTCGCGCACGCATCGGGGATATTGCGAAACAGGTCGATGTGGTGCTGGGCAATCTTGAGGATGCGATCCCGGCAGATGCGAAGGAAGGGGCAAGACACGGCTTGATCGAAATGGGGACAGCGCATGATTTCGGCGATACGGGCCTTTGGGTTCGCATGAATTGCCTCAACAGCCCATGGGCACTCGACGACCTTCTGGAGATCGTGCCAAGCATAGGCAATAAGCTGGATGTCGTAATGCTGCCGAAAGTCGAAGGCCCCTGGGACATCCACTATCTCGACCAGCTTCTCGCACAATTGGAAGCCAAGGCGGGCATCGCCCGGCCGATCATGATCCATGCCATTCTGGAAACTGCGGAAGGCGTCAACAATGTCGAGGATATCGCGGCAGCCAGTCCGCGAATGCACGGAATGAGCCTCGGCCCGGCCGATCTGGCGGCATCCCGTGGCATGAAAACCACCCGCGTGGGCGGAGGTCACCCCGCTTATGGCGTTCTTTCGGACGCTCAAGGCG
>CAYVJO010000250.1:4128-5037 GCA_964451735.1 uncultured Hyphomicrobiaceae bacterium
ACCCAGGGCGTTCGCGCAGCAGGATCTGTGGCATTACACGGTCGGGCGCATGGTCGATGCCTGCGCCGCCAACGGCCTCGAAGCCTTTTACGGACCTTTCGGCGATTTCTCCGACCCTGATGCCTGTGAAGCGCAGTTCAAAAACGCTTTTCTCCAGGGGTGTGCCGGCGCCTGGACGCTGCACCCCTCGCAGATCGAAATCGCCAAGCGCGTCTTCAGCCCCGATCCTGCGGAAGTCGCATTTGCCAAGAAGATCATCGACGCCATGCCCGATGGCCGTGGGGCAGTGATGATTGAGGGCAAGATGCAGGACGACGCGACCTGGAAGCAGGCTAAGGTCATTCTTGACAGGGCCAATCTGGTCGCAAAAAAAGATCCCTGTATGGCCGCGCAATACGGGTTATAACTGTGGCCAAGCCATTACAGAAAAACCATACGAGTCTTTATCGAAGTTTCGTTCCTATACCAATGTTGTAATATCCACAGGCCGACAGTCATATATTCAGGAGCAATGGTGTCTCTGAAAACCGCAAAATATCAGCTTGGCCAGATCGTCCGTCACCGCTTTTACCCATTTCGCGGCGTCATTTTCGACGTCGATCCGGAATTCTCCAATACGGAGGAATGGTGGCATTCCATTCCTGCCGAGATCCGGCCCAGCAAGGATCAGCCCTTTTATCATTTGCTCGCGGAAAACGAAGAAACCGAGTACATAGCCTATGTATCCGAGCAGAATCTGCTTCCCGACACAACCGGCGAGCCGCTTCGCCATTCTCAAATCTCGGAGCTGTTCGACGACCTGGAGAACGGGGTTTACCGGAGCCGCTTCGTCCAGGAACATTGACACGTCGCGTCTATTTCAACCGCGGCAACGCTCTACCAGAAATCTCTCCAGGCGGCCTAGTTCGA
>CAYVJO010000251.1:0-5035 GCA_964451735.1 uncultured Hyphomicrobiaceae bacterium
TATTATAACGTGGTCGGCGAAGGCCGCTGCCCGATCGTCGATACGTGGTGGCAAACCGAGACCGGCGGCATTCTTATCACGCCGCTGCCAGGCGCGATACCACTCAAGGCAGGCTCCGCGACAAGGCCATTCTTCGGCATCAAGCCCGCTCTTGTCGATGCGGAAGGCAGTATACTCGAAGGCGCGGCCTCGGGCAATCTCGTCATCAAAGACAGTTGGCCTGGCCAGATGCGCACCGTTTTCCGCGATCACGAGCGTTTCGTGCAAACCTATTTCTCGGCCTATAAGAATATGTATTTCACCGGCGATGGCTGCCGGCGCGATGAGGACGGATATTACTGGATCACCGGCCGCGTCGATGACGTGATTAATGTGTCCGGCCACCGAATGGGGACAGCGGAAGTCGAGTCTGCACTCGTTGCTCACCCAAAAGTAGCGGAAGCAGCCTGTGTCGGCTATCCGCACAACATCAAAGGGCAGGGCATATATGTCTATGTTACGCTGATGGCAGGCGAAGATCCGACCGAAGAGCTGCGGCGGGAGTTACGCGACTGGGTCCGCAAGGAGATCGGACCGATAGCTGCGCCGGATCTGATCCAATTCGCGCCCGGCCTGCCGAAAACGCGCTCCGGAAAAATCATGCGCCGCATTTTGCGCAAGATCGCCGAGGACGATTTCAGCAATCTTGGCGATACGTCCACACTGGCGGAACCCGCGGTGGTTAACGATCTCATCGACAATCGCATGAATAAGCCATTGGGCTGATAAAGCACTGGAAGAACCAAAATCCAGTGCAACACTGGCGGTGGGAGACCCGCGGTCCAAATGCTTGGCTTATGAGTTTTTACAATCGATGGTAAAACAGCGTGCCTATTGAGTTTCCAAAGGGACGTTTGTGAAATCTGCGAACCACCCGTAAGCGGTTCGCAGATTCTTTCCCACGCATTGACCGCGTTCAATGCGGTCAGCCATTGGCTCATTCAACATAGCTTGCTCTTCGCGAAACTGGCTATCAAAACCATTTCGCGAGGTGCTAGCCGACGAACCGACAGTTGCCTTTGCATAAAAGCAAAGAGGCCGGGGGTGAGGGACAGAGGCAGAACAATCTGTCATCGTCGTTGATGAGCCCACCCGCCTGACGTGTTCAATTTCTCATGCTCAATTTTAGGTTGTCAAATATGTGGCTGAGTTTTCCCCGATGCTCACAGGCAGCAATTTTAAACCGCTGAGTGTTGTTCGGAGATCATTCATTCCTATCCCGATAAATCTTAACTGCTTATAGACATGGCAGGGGGATGGACTATGCTGCATCCATTGGGCTACCCGGCGTCCGCGTTGGTTCAGATGCGTACCCCCAGATTTCAAACCAGGGGCATTCGATGATGTTTCCGCTGCGTCTTTTGTTGGTCTTCCTATCTTTTTCGGTATTAGCGGTCGCATACGATCCTCTTGCGTCACATGCTCAGGACAAACGGTTTATCCTTCCGGACACCGAAAACGCAGCCCGCGATTACGAAGCTTATTTGAAGGCGCAGTGGCCGAGCGAAGGCAACAATGCGAGGGGATGGCGCAGCCGCGGCGAGGCCTCCATGAAGGCCAACGACGCACGAAGCGCGACGGGCTATTTCGCATCGTCCGCCGTGCTCGCGCCGAACGCCGCTCAGACCTGGCTCGATCTGGCCCGCGCCTATCTCATGATCCAGACCAGCAATTATAATGAGAAAAAAAGCTTCGCGCAGAACGCGAGTTCAACTGCACTCATCGCTTACCAGCGGGCCAAAACCGACAGTCTAAAGGCGGCGGCGCTCGCGGTCCTGGCCGAAAGCTATGCGAACCGTTCTTACTGGCGCCCAGCAATCGAAGCTTACCGTGAAAGTTTGCGTCTTACCGATAGCGCCGATGTTCGCGCCGCCTTCGAACTGGTGGTTGCAGAGCATGGGTTTCGAATGCTGGATTACACCGTGGACTCAGATTCGGCGTCGCCCCGTCTATGCGTGCAGTTTTCCGAGACACTGGCTTACGGACGTATCGATTTTTCCAAGTTCGTATCGGTGAATGGCGAGGACCCAGCCGGCGTGCGTGTGCAGGATTCGCAGCTTTGTGTTGAAGAGCTGCTGCACGGGCGCCGCTATGAGGTCAAGATCCGGGAGGGCTTGCCGTCCTCCGTCAATGAGGATCTCGCCAAATCCGTCGATCTGACGGTGTATGTCCGTGACCGAAAGCCTAGCGTGCGATTTACAAGCCAAGCTTACGTTTTGCCCCGTTCTGGCCAGCAAGGCATCCCGGTTGTCGCGATCAACACCAAATCCGTGAAAGTCAGTATCTATCAGGTCGGCGACCGTCGTCTGGCGAATGAGGTGCTGGAGGGATCGTTCGGCCAGCAGATCGACAGCTACCAGGCCGGCGATATCGAGAATTCCAAAGGGCAGCTTTTGTGGACCGGCGACATGCCGGTGCAGACCACCATCAATGTAGAGACATCGGTGGCTTTTCCCATAGACGAACTTCTCCCCAATCTTAAACCCGGCCTGTATGTCATGACCGCCCAGCCTGACGATGGCGGCGGAGCAGGGAGCGAGGATTTCGGCTATCGGGCGACACAATGGTTCGTGGTCTCCGATCTCGGCCTTACGGCGATGACAGGCTCCGATGGTGTCCACGCCTTCGTGCGTTCGCTGGCCGATGCGAAGGCCAAGGCTGGCGTCGAAGTCCGTCTGGTGGCCCGCAATAATGAAGTTCTGAGCACAGCCAAAACGGATGAAAATGGCCATGTCCGTTTCGATGCCGGCTTTACGCGAGGGGCAGGCGGCCTTGCGCCCGCCCTCCTTGTGGCCAACGAGGATAATGGCGACTACGGATTTCTCGATGTCACGAAAGCGGCCTTCGACCTATCAGACCGTGGCGTTGGGGGACGGCAAACGCCAGGGCCGCTCGATGCGCTGATTTTTGCGGAACGCGGCGTGTACAGGCCCGGCGAAAAAGTATTCCTGACCGCGCTTCTGCGTAACGATGGAGGCGAAGCCGTTCCTGGCGTGCCGTTGACCTTAAAGATACACCGCCCTGATAATGTCGAATTCAGCCGGGAACAGTGGCCGGACGCCGGCGGAGGCGGACGCTCGCTGAGTCTTGAGATCCCCAAAACAGCGATGACCGGCGCTTGGCGCGCCTCCGTCCATAGCGATCCTAAAGCCGCTGCGATTGGTGAAACCGCCTTTCTTGTCGAGGACTACACGCCTGAGCGGCTCGAAATGACGTTGACGCCGGCTCATAGCGAGATTTCGGCGGAAAGCGGCGTCGAGGTGAAGGTCGACGGCCGGTACCTTTACGGCGCTCCAGCTTCCGGGCTGGCGATTGAAGGCGAGGTCAACGTTTCAACGCGCAAGACCGGCCCCTCGGGCTACGAGTTCTTCTCTTTCGGGTTGGATGATGAAACATTTTCGCCCTTGCGCAACCCGCTCGAAGACCTGCCCGTCACGGACGCTGAAGGATCGGCAACGCTTATCGCCAAGCTCCCTGCTTTGCCCCAGACCACCAAGCTTCTCACCGCCGATGTGGTGGTACGACTGCGCGAGCCGAGCGGGCGCGTGCTTGCGGAAACAACCAAGCTCGATGTCCGGCCGCCAAAGCCCATCATCGGCATCAAGACGGATTTCAAGGGCAACCATGCTGGCGGGGGCGGATCGAGCGCATTTGAGGTCGTTGTTCTGGACCGCGACGGCAAGCCCGTGGCGATGACCGGCCTGGAATGGACACTGTCACGGCTTGAAACGCGGTTCCAATGGTATAATCGCGACGGCCGATGGGACTATGAAACCATCACCTATGTCCGCAAGGTCGCCAATGGCGCGTTCGATGCCGTATCAGACCGGACAGCCAGAGTCGAGGCCGCAACGGATTATGGCCGCTACCGACTCGAAGTCACCGCGCCTGGCATGCAAGCCCTACCCAGCAGCGTTGCGTTTCATGCCGGCTGGTTTGCGGCGGAGAGCGGCGAGACGCCCGACATTCTCGACCTCGCGCTCGATAAGCAGTCTTACAAGCCTGGCGAGCGAGTTCAGGTAAAGATTTCTCCGCGTATGGCGGTTGAAGCAGTTGTCGCTGTCGTAAGCGACAAGCTGCTGGCGATGCGTACGGTCAGCGTCTCCGAAAGCGGTGCTACGGTCGATTTCGAGGCCGGATCAGATTGGGGACCGGGCGCATATGTTCTCGCCGAGCTTTATCGCCCGATGGATGCCGAAGCGAAGCGGATGCCAGGGCGCGCTATCGGGGTGAAATGGCTCGGTTTCGATGCCAGCGACCGCACGATCGGGCTCGCTCTGGATTTGCCGGAAACGCAGCGTCCCAACCAGGCGCTCACCGTGCCGCTGACCCTGACCGGGCTAACGCCGGGCGAAAAAGCGTGGGTCACGCTGGCGGCCGTCGATGTCGGCATTTTGAACCTGACCGATTACGAGACACCGAAGCCGGAAGCGTTTTTCTTCGGACAACGCAGGCTGGGTACGGAAATCCGTGATCTCTATGGCAAGCTTATCGATGGTATGCAGGGCGTGCGCGGCACGATCCGGTCAGGCGGCGATGGCGCGCCGTCCGGACTGGCAATGCAAGGCCGTCCGCTTAACGCTGAACCAATCGCCTTCTTTTCCGGTATCGTTGAAGTCCGCGAGGGCGGAGCCACTGAGGTGTCGTTCGATATTCCTGCTTTCGACGGCTCGCTTCGCGTGATGGCAGCGGCTTGGTCGGATGGCAAGCTTGGCCACGCCGAAAAGGACGTGATCATCCGCGACCCGATCGTTCTCCAGGGTACGCCGCCAAAATTCCTGATCATCGGCGACAATTCGGAACTGCATCTCAGCATTCGCAACGTAGAAGGCGCGGAGGGTGAATATCGTCTCGCCTCCTTGGCCAGCGGCGGAGCTCTTCTGCCCGACAGCGCTCGGGATCAAAGCTTCAAGCTCAATCCGGGCGAGCCCGATTTCAACAGCGCCGATTTCATCAATCGCGCGGGCATCGAGCACATCGAGAAGGGCAACTCGCA
>CAYVJO010000252.1:0-5015 GCA_964451735.1 uncultured Hyphomicrobiaceae bacterium
AGACAACGCCGTCAATGTCAGCGATGTAGATATTCTCCCGCCTCACGCCGATGGTGACGAGCATCTCCAGGCAGGATAGGGCCGCCGCGCCGGCGCCCGAACCGGCAAGCTTGACCTGTGTTATATCCTTGCCCGCGAGTTTTAGCCCATTGAGTACCGCCGCCGCGACTATGATCGCCGTTCCATGCTGATCGTCGTGGAAGACGGGTATCTTCATACGCTCGCGCAAGGCCCGCTCGATCGCAAAACATTCCGGGGCCTTGATGTCCTCAAGATTGATGCCGCCGAAAGTCGGCTCCAGCGCCGCGACGATATCAATGAATTTCTCCGGGTCGTTCTCAGCGACCTCAATGTCGAAAACGTCGATCCCGGCGAATTTCTTGAAAAGGCATCCCTTGCCCTCCATGACCGGTTTGGAAGCAAGCGGGCCGATATTTCCGAGACCCAGAACAGCCGTGCCATTCGTGACTACACCGACGAGATTGCTGCGGGAGGTCAGCTCCGCCGCCTGACCAGGGTCTTCCATAATGGCGTTGCATGCATAAGCGACACCGGGCGAATAGGCGAGCGAAAGGTCGAGCTGATTCAGAAGGCCCTTGGTTGGCGTAACCGAGATTTTGCCTGGCGTCGGCAAGCGGTGGTAGTCGAGCGCGGCGTCGCGCAGAGTGTCTTCGTCCATGGGCCCTCGGTGGCTTGTGTTGTGACTGGTGGTGAGACCCTGATGATTGTTTCCGGAGCGCTAGCCCAAAACATTATAGATGTTTCTATTCATCCCCGCGCCTTTCCCAATAGCTTGTGATTGAGAGCGGGAATCATGCGTTTAGGCACAATACCGTCTTTGCGCCTCAAACTGACACTACTCATAATGACGGGGAAGCGTAAGTTGCTTACAAAAGGTATATCGTGGATCGGAGTTGGCGCAAATATGGGACGCAAGGCGCTGGGCCGATAGCTGCTTGCCTTAAGGCGTCTCGCGCCAACTGTCCGTCCCGCCAATGGCAAGCGCGAGGGCGAGACAGTCCACGCTTTTCGCCTTTGCCTTCATCAAGGCGAGGGTGCACGCATTCAGGGTCGAACCTGTGGTGATCACATCGTCGATAAGCACGATACGTTTTCCTGAGATTTTTGTCTCGTAGCCTGGCGCAACCGCAAAAGCGGCGGCGACGTTGCCTATCCGATCGTCCTGCGAGAGACCGACCTGACTTTCGGTTGCCCGGATGCGGCGTAGGCTGAATATATCCGCTGGTTTACCGGTCAGCACAGAAAGCTTTTGCGCGAGAATCGCTGCCTGATTGTAGCGACGCCGCCAAAGTTTTGTTGGATGCAGAGGTACAGGGATCAGGGCGTCGGCATCGTTAAGCACATCCGCTCCTGCTTTTCGCATCCATCGAGCCAGCATATCGGACGCCTCGTGCCGGTCGGAATATTTGAAACCGTGGATGAGATTGCGCATGACGCCGCCAAAACGCGCAACCGCCCTTGTCCGGTCATAGGGGGGCGGATCGCGCAGCGCTGCAGTTGAAATCGCAATGTCTTCACCGCAAAAGTCGAGCGGCGTACCAAGCCGGTCGCAAAAGGGGGGCGTTATGAATGCGATATCCCCCCAACAGCTTGCGCAAAGCACGCCATGATCGCTGACCGGCTCGTGACAATGCAAGCAAACTGGCGGCAGGATCAGATCTGCGACGTAATGCAGATGGGCGCAGGACCAGCGCCGCAGGTCGGTAACCATGCGAGCCAGTCCGGTTTCGCTTTCGCCGACAATCGTCACGAAGCCTTCCCTTTTGCTCTTTTCCTTTAGCTTAACCGGGCTTACATCAACAACAAGCCCGTAAGACTCCGCGTGGACTTTGGCCTTGAGCACACCAAGACTTTTCGACCGCAAATTGCTGATGGAGCGCCAGGCGCGAGCGGCGCTAAAGCCGGACCCCCCGGATTTTTTGCTGCGCCGGGCGGTCGAGGAAATGTCTGAGCGGCTTGCGGGAGTCAAACGGGCTTTTTCGCGCATCCTTGTGCTTGGCGCTTATGACGGATCGCTCACGCGTCGCATCGCTGCAAATCTTTCTGGCGCCGATCTGCTCATCACGGCCGAGGCGTGCGCGCCGCTATTGTTACGATGCCCTGATCCCAAGGTGCGCGCCAATGAAGAGATGCTTCCGTTCCGCGACGCTGCTTTCGACCTGATCGCGTCTGCCTTATCGCTGCATTTTGTCAACGATCTACCCGGCTCTCTTGTTCAAATACGACGTGCTCTCTGCCCTGACGGGTTGTTTTTGGGCTCGGCGCTAGGCGGACGGAGTTTACAGGAGCTGCGGGAGGCTTTCATGCAGGCAGAGGCTGAGCTTGAAGGGGGCGTCAGCCCTCGCGTCGCACCGATGGCGGACTTGCGCGATTACGGCGGATTGCTCCAACGCGCCGGATTTGCATTGCCAGTCGCCGACATTGACCTCGTTACCGTCTCATATCGTTCGCCATTCGAACTCATGGCCGATTTGCGCGCCATGGGAGCGGCCAACATGCTGACGCTGCGACGTAAAATCCCCTTGAGGCGCAGGACGCTGCACAGAGCCGTCGAAATTTACGAAAGCCGCTTTGCCGTCGGTGCAGGCCGTGTCGGGGCCACGTTCGAGATCGTTCATATGGCAGGCTGGGCGCCGCATGAAAGTCAGCAGCAGCCGCTGAAACCGGGTTCGGCGCGGTCCCGGCTCGCAGATGCGCTCGGTGTCCCCGAACGCATCTTGAAGCGCTCTTGATGACGAAGCGCTGCCGCTGCCGCTCTGGCCGCCATATCGTCAAAATTTGTTTTCATTTTACGCAAGTCTTCGGCCTGTGTATTAACGAAGTCGAGGCAACCGAATAGCGGCATGACCGTTCCGCCAGGATAGGGCTAGCCTTTGCCATGACTGCCGATGATAATAGAGACAAGCCCTTCTTCAGGCATAAGCACCGCGCTTCCCTTTTGGAGTCGCTTGATCTGCACGCAAAAAATGAGCCCGCGCGGAGGGACCCTTTTGGGTCCGATGATGCTCCCGGCGGCTTTCCTGCTTATAACGCAAGCAGTCATGCGCCAGACAGTCACGACCCCTTGCCAAGTTTCATCCGTAAAGAACACGCAGCACGTGAGGAAGAGCTCGCAAGACGCCAAGGGCTTGCGAATTCAGAGCCTTCACCTTCTTCTTCCCCTCCATCCGCGCGATTCAAGCGGTTATTCAGCGGGACCACCAAGCCCGCACATGCTCACGCCCCCACAATTGCGAAAAAACAGCGCTCATGGCAATTGCGTGCTGCGCGGTCCGTGTTTTATTGGGGGTTCGTCACAGCGATATGGCTGACCGTAATCCTTGTCAGCGCGGTGACTGTTTATTCGCTCATGGCTGATGATCCTTTGCAAGCCGGTCTTAGCAAGCAGCCCGCCAAAATTACGATCCTGTCCGACAATGGCCAGGTTATTTCCGAAAAAGGGCTGAGGAGAAGCCATGTAAAGCTGCCCGATATGCCGCCTCATCTCATCCAGGCGGTGCTGGCGACCGAGGATCGCCGCTTTTACTATCATTATGGTTTCGACCCGGCTGGGATCATGCGGGCGGTCGTGGCGAATTACCGGGCAGGCCGGGTTGTGCAGGGCGGCAGCACAATCACGCAGCAATTGGTCAAAGTACTGTTTTTGAAACCCGATCGCACCTACTGGCGCAAGGTCGAGGAAATGCTGATGTCGCTCTCGCTGGAATACCGGCTGGAGAAAGATCAAATCCTCGAACTCTATTTGAACCGGATTTACTTTGGCGCGGGCAATTATGGGGTCGAGGCTGCCGCGCAGCACTATTTTGGAAAGACGGTCGGAGAGCTCAGTCTTTACGAGGCGGCCGTTCTGGCTGGCTTGATCAGGTCGCCGAATTTTTACGCCCCGACGACGGACCTGGAACGCTCGCTCGCCAGGGGCCGCGTCGTACTGGCCGCGATGCGGGAAGCGGGTGATATTTCCGATGCGGATTATAGCGCCGCCTTGAGCGATCCGCCTTCTTTGAGAAACTATCTTCCCTCGCAAAGCTATGGCTACGCTATTGATTGGGTTCTGCAACAGCTACCCGAGCTTGGCCTGGATTTGAAGGCCGACATGGCGGTCGAGACGACGATCGATTACGAGCTTCAGGCGGTCGCGCAACGCACCGTCAAGGAGTATATGGACAATCAAGGCGCTTCGTATAATGCGGGCGAGGCCGCCGCCATTATTATCGACCGGAATGGCGCGGTCAAAGCGCTCGTCGGTGGCCGGGATTATACCAAGAATCAGTTCAACCGCGCCGTTCAGGCCAAACGCCAGCCTGGATCCACCTTCAAGCCCTTCGTTTTTCTTTCAGCGCTTGAGAAAGGCCTGACGCCCGAGACAATCGTTCATGACGGACCCCTTCGGATCGCAAATTGGACGCCAAGCAATTACAACAACCGCTATTATGGCGATGTGACTTTACGGGACTCCCTTGCGAAAAGCTTGAACACCGTCGCTGTCAGACTGAGCGAATGGGCCGGGCGGGACGACGTGATCAAAACCGCGCACAGGCTTGGCATCGTATCCAAACTGGTTAGCAACCCGTCCATCGCGCTTGGCACCTCCGAAGTCACGCTTCTGGAGCTGACATCGGCGTATTTGCCCTTCGCAAATGGCGGCTTCAGTGTCATGCCGCATATCATAAAGACGGTAAAAGACGCCGAGGGACGAACGGTTTTCGACCTGGGCAGGACCAATTGGGGGCGCGTTGTCAATCCGAACCATGTCGCTTCCATGAACGATATGCTGGCCGCGACGATCCGGTTCGGAACCGGCAATCTTGCCTCGATCGACCCGCATCCGGCGGCTGGAAAAACCGGGACAGGCCAAGATTACCGCGATGCCTGGTTTGTAGGCTATACGGCTCATTACTCAACAGGCGTCTGGCTTGGGAACGACGATTTCAAACCTATGAAGCGCGTCACGGGCGGGTCGCTTCCAACTCAGATCTGGCGCGATCTAATGGTAT
>CAYVJO010000253.1:0-3525 GCA_964451735.1 uncultured Hyphomicrobiaceae bacterium
TGCCAAACATGACGCCGATTTTCATACGGATCTGGTTGATGAAAATAACGATCGTGTGCGATTTCGAGATGGAGCCGGTGAGCTTGCGCAACGCCTGGCTCATGAGGCGGGCCTGCATTCCCGGCAGCACATCGCCCATCTCGCCTTCAATCTCGGCCTTGGGAGTCAAAGCCGCGACCGAGTCAACCACGATGACATCCATCGCGCCTGAGCGGATCAGCGTATCCGTGATTTCGAGAGCCTGCTCGCCACTATCAGGCTGGGAGAAGACCAGTTCTTCCAGATTGACGCCCAGTTTGCGGGCGTAGATCGTGTCGAGCGCGTGTTCGGCGTCAACGAAGCCGCAAATGCCGCCAAGTTTCTGCGCTTCGGCGATAACGTGAAGAGCAAGCGTTGTCTTGCCGGAAGATTCGGGGCCGAAAATCTCGATGATGCGGCCACGCGGAAGTCCGCCGATGCCGAGCGCGATATCGAGACCGAGTGAGCCCGTGGGGATGGACTCGATTTCTTTGGGCGCCTCGTTCTTGCCCAAACGCATCACCGAGCCTTTGCCGAAATTCTTCTCGATTTGGCCGAGCGCGGCTTCGAGCGCTTTCTGCTTGTCCATGTCAGCCCCCTCCACGAGGCGCAAATCCGCCTTCGCCATTGTCATGCTCCTTTATTTCATATCGCCTGTAACAACGCAATCTTTGCACAAAAGTACACATTTTGTTCCTTATTGCAAGGCGTATTAAAGACGATTTATCTGGAATTTTTACTTATCTCGCCTAGTAAATTTACTTATCACTAGGTTCAGGAGCGATTTTTACCTATTTGCCTATCACGATTCGAGAGTTTCTTTAACTGCGGCTGCAAGCTTCTTCAAAGAGAATGGCTTGGGCAGAAAAGTAAAAACCTCGTCTTCGCTGAGGTTGTTTCGGAAGGCGTCTTCGGCATAACCGGACACGAAGATGATCTTGATCTGGGGATTGGTCTTGCGCAGATGCTTCAACAGCGTAGGGCCGTCCATTTCGGGCATGACGACATCGCTCACCACAATATCGATTTCAGCGCCGTGCTCGGTCATCACATCGAGCGCCTGGACCCCGCTGGCCGCCTCGAAAACGCGATATCCGCGCGTGGAAAGCGCGCGTGCGGCGAAGCTGCGGACTGCGTCTTCGTCCTCGACAAGCAGGACCGTTGCGGAGCCCGTCAAATCGCGCGCTGTCTCTTTTGCAGCCGGCTTGCCGGCGCTTGTATCCAGAGATGTGGGCAGTTCTTCACAACGCGGCAAATAGATCCGGAAAACGGTTCCACTTCCCACCTCGCTGTCGGCAAAAATATAGCCGCCCGTTTGCTTAACAATGCCGTAAACCGTCGACAGGCCGAGCCCAGTACCTTTCCCCACCTCTTTCGTCGAAAAGAATGGCTCGAAAATCTTGTCGATCACCTCGGCCGGTATCCCAGTGCCCGTGTCGCTCACCTCACAAAGCACATATTCGCCCGGCGTCATGACGCTATGGCCTAGTTCGGCCGACTCCCGTTCGCTGACATTGGCCGTGCGAATGGTCAATTCGCCGCCGCCGGGCATGGCGTCCCGCGCATTCACTGCAAGATTGATCACCACTTGCTGAAATTGCGTCGGATCGACCTTCACCAGCCAGAGGTCGCGTCCGTGAATCATCTTCGCCTTGACCTTTTCGCCGAGAAGCTGATCCATGAGAATCATCAGGTCTTCCAGCGCATCCGTCAGTGACATGACTTGCGGGCGCAGTGTCTGTTTGCGCGAAAATGCCAGAAGTTGACGGACCAGCCCCGCCGCGCGGTTGGCGTTATTCTTGATGTTCATGATGTCGGCAAAAGACGGATCGCTCGCGCGATGATTTGCAAGCAGCAAGTCGGAAAAGCCGATAATCGCGGTGAGGACATTGTTGAAATCATGCGCGATGCCTCCGGCGAGTTGACCGATCGCCTGCATCTTCTGGCCCTGCGCAATCTGCTCTTCCAACAGGCGCTGCTCGGAAATATCGATGCCGAAGACGAGCGCGGAACTGTCTGCGCCGGGCGCCTGAGGCAGTGAACTCAGCAGCAGACGGCTGGCCCGCTTCCCTGCCGCGCCGCCAATCTCGACGGGAGGGATTGAGACCTTGCGCGCTGCCGCCTTGTCAAGAGCCTGACGCAGCGTTTCGGCATGCGCGCCATCCACCAAATCGAACAGAGTTTCGTTTTCAGGTTGCTTCCCATTTCCAATGAATTTGGAAAAAGCGCTGTTGCTGGCGGTTATCCGCCCATCCTTGGCGACAGCGGCGACAGCGACTGGCGCTGATTTGGCAAGCGCAAAAAAGGTCTCGATCTCGGTTCGCAGCACCGCGGGATCAAGATCGGCGTAACGTTCGAGCACTGTGCCGAAAATCTCGGGGCTGTCATCGTCCGATGCGTTTAAGCGCTTCGTCAACAGGACGGTTAAGGGGAGCGCTGTACCGTCGCGCTTCACCAGCTCCAAGCCGAGCGATCGAAGCTCCCCATCAGATGTGCTGCTGGCAAGGATCTCGCTGGCATGATCGGGAAAAATCGCGGCCAGGTCGAGAGGCCCCTCCTTGTCAGGCTCCCCCAGATCGGCCCACCGCCTCAAAGTCGCATTGGCGAACGGTACGCTTGCGTCCTGCCTAACAAGAAAAACGCCGACAGGGAGATGATCCAGCAGTGTCCGGAACTCTCGCAGTTTCCGCGCCTGAGCCGTTTCCTGTTTCAGCCGCGCCGTGATGTCGGAGACTTCCCACATGCAAACCCATTCACCCAAACCACGCTCCTTGGGCATGGTCACGCGCCGCACCGAGGCTCTCAGCCAACGCCCAGCGCCGGGCGCGCCAAGCGCTTGAAACTCTTCATGCGCCATCTCACCTCGGCGCGCGGCGCGAATGAGACGGAAAAGCGGCTCCGACCCTCCGAATTGACGGACAAGCGTGGACTCGGCGCTAAAGGGCGAAACGTCCGAGGCGCCAACAAACTGGCGATAGGCGGTGTTGGAGTAGATTGTCGCCCCGTCCTTGCTCGTAATCGCGACACCGTGGTCGGCATGGTCGGCATATAGGCGCGTGGGATCGGGAAGGGTCGCCGCAGCTCTGATGCCGAATTGAAGAAATCCGGCAGCGGCAAAAAACAGCGCTGCGACCCCGATCAGGGCGAACAGCGTAAAGACGCCAGAGACTAGAAGACCGGCGCGCTGGTCAAATATCACCACCAATAAGGTGCACAGGATAAATGCTCCGCCGAGAGCAAGCAGTCTGCGTGCAGGCGCAGGTCGCGTCCGCGTTTGTTGAAAAAATTGCGCGGCCTGTGCACCGCCTCGCGCTCGGATCATTCACCTTACCTATCCCGATTCTCGCAACTGCAAGACATTTCCAGCAGGAAAACGAATTCCTATTCACAAACATCGGCGATCGGATATGCCTTAGGCTCACATCACTTCATGTGATACGCGTCAGCTTTAAACTTAACTGTTAAATTTGCAGACAATAGACGCTATACCGGATATCGGCTTTGAAC
>CAYVJO010000253.1:3535-5011 GCA_964451735.1 uncultured Hyphomicrobiaceae bacterium
AGTTGGCGCTCGTTGGGGCTGCTGGAGCACGATCAGAAAAAGTGGCTACCGGTTTTTCAGAAAAATCGTGCGTAAATACGTAGATATAGATCAGGATCGTTTGCATTTGAAATGATGCTGATCGAGGAATGGCGTGGCGGGTGAACCGGCCATTGGGTCGGGCCGTCTGCCGGAATAAGGCGGATCGCATGACTGACGGTGTTGTCTACATCATAAGCATAACGCTTCTGATCGCTTTGGCGGGGCTGGCGTTCTGGATTGCAAGGCAAAGCGTGGGCGCGGGCGGGCTCACCATTTTTCAAAATGCCAAGAGGCGGCGGCTGGGCGTTGTGGAAGCGGCATCTGTCGATGGGCGGCGCAGACTGATCCTGGTTAGGCGCGATAACACCGAACATCTGATCATGACGGGAGGTCCTGTCGATGTGGTGATCGAAACAGGAATCGCCGCGCCGGGTTATGGCGCGAATGGCATAAGCGATGTGCTCATGCGCGCAGATAATGGCTTGGATGGTGGCCGGCAGGGCTTTGAAGCAGGAAGCAATCCTATCGCCCTCAGCCGCGACACGACGAACTGATACAGGAATCCATCGAACCGTAGCAGCTACGTTCGTAGCGTATCGGACCGAAAAGTGCACAACGGTTTTCAGACAAATCCAATGCAGAAACAAATATCTGGAGCACAGTGGTCGATTTTGCCTCAAAGTCCGCAGCTATAAAAGTGAGCGGAAGCAATTGCGATACGGCCAAGAATTGGAGCCCGATCCGCTTCTACCGAATCGGAACAGCTCTGGGCGAAACAGGTTAGCAAGAATGCGCGGCGGCATCGTCCGGCTTAATAAGAAAGCTGTTATCGGAATGCTGGATAATCAACCCTGTCGCCGGGCTTGAGGCCAAGGCGCTGTGCACTTCCTGCTTTCATCTCGATCACAGCCAGCACCTTGCTTTCCGAAGAAATGACGGCTTCCGAAAATGGCTCGGTATTCCGCGCAATGCGGTGGATGAGCCCATTCTTTCGCACGAAAATCATATCGAGCGAGATGTAGGTGTTCTTCATCCACATCGTAACCGTTTGCTCTTCGTCATAAATGAAAATCATGCCTTCATCGTCCGCGAGGCCAAGACGGAACATGAGGCCTTTGCTCCGCTTCTCCTCCGTGTCCGCTATCTCAACGGTGATGGTGTGGCTGGAGGATGCCGTTACGAACGTTAGCGGATGCTTTTCCAACGTCTCTGCTTGAGCGCGCGTCGCATTCATAATACCGAAATATAGCAGGGCGGCAAAAACCGCCCTGCTAATGAGCTTCAATGACGCTATTTGCGTCAAATCAGTGTGATGTCGGAAACGTCGATGAGACCCCATCGGGACGCAACTCCGCCGCCATGAGCCCTTTTGATCCGTGACCGAACCGCACAAGGACGATCTGGCCTGGGCGAAGTTCGGCAAAACCAAAGCGGCGCAAGGTTTCCATGTGAACG
>CAYVJO010000254.1:0-216 GCA_964451735.1 uncultured Hyphomicrobiaceae bacterium
CAGTTGGCGCCAATACTTAGAGCATCGGACAGAAAAGTGCGCAGCGGTTTTCGGGTAATTCGATGCTGGAATAAGAGCGCTACAGCCGAGTTTGATTAAATGTCCGGCGCTCCAGAGCACGATCAGAAAAAGTGGGCACCGGTTTTTAGAGAATTCTGCGTAAAGAATTCGATATACTCAGGGCAGATTCCTTGCCGGTAACCGTGACCGACTTCG
>CAYVJO010000254.1:226-4988 GCA_964451735.1 uncultured Hyphomicrobiaceae bacterium
GGATGCTCTATTAACACTTTCTTAATCGTTCTCCACAGAAAATTCGAATCAGACTAAACTGATTATGGCTCGCCAGAGTTTATTGCGTCGAGCCGGGTGCGACCCGGTTCACAGCGTTGAGCCAGATATCCATGCGCAATATAGCGCCATGGAAATGCGGCACGGGGGGCAATCGATGCGGCATCAAGTGAAACAGCCTCGGACCGAGACACATTCGGTGCCGGGTCTTTCCGCGTGTCCGCATCAAGACCGATGTGCGCGCATAGACGGGAAGCTGATCAGCTTCCGCCATCGCCGCGGCGAGTTATCTTCTCACGAAAGGACGTTCAAAGCGGCATAACAAGTAATGGAGCGAAATCGATGCTGAATTCTGTGCTCAAAGAGTTTCAAGAGCGTCTTCAACAGCATCATGAAAATATGGGGTTGCGTCTCCAAAATAGTTATGTGGAGCATATATTTAACAAACATCTACAATATCTGCATCCGCCAAGTCTTTGCGCGTAAGCTCAGCGTTGTTCAATCCACTGGATTGACAGGAGATTGGAGCCGGCCCTTGCGGCCGGTTTCTTTATCCATATTCCCGAGGCTGCTCAATCCGCTCCGCGCGACAGCGCCCATTCGCGCAAGAGTAGCGGCGGGTCTTTCGCTGCCTTCTGCTCCAGTTCCCCAAGTTTCAAAAGGCCGGTTTGTGTATCAGCATAACGGATCACGGACGCAGAATTGATCGTCGCCGCCCGCAATGAAAGTTCCAACGGCCAGCCCAGGGCCGATAGCGCTACGAAACTCGATGCAAAGGCATCACCCGCTCCGGCGGTGCCGATGACTTCCGTTGGGATGGCGGGATAATAGACTAGCCTGTCCTGCGACGCCACGAAAGCGCCATGACGGCCATCAGTCACAACGACCACGCCGCAGCCAATCTTTATCAAAGAACGAAAAAAATGCGATAGGCTCAACCTGAAACCGCCCGAAAACAGCCCTCTTCGGACGAGGTCGGGAACGGTCTGCTCCTGATCGATGGACAGAGCGGGGCCGCCTTCGCCCACAATTGCGGAAAGCGCAGGAACGAGCGCATCCGCCTCGTCGCGGTTGATGAGTAGGATGTCGAGCGAGCCTGCTGTGTCCAGAAAAGCCCGCCCGCGCGCCGTGAGCTGCCGAATGCCGGGATTGGCCGCTACCTTGCAATTCGCCGCCTTCGCAGCCTTGACCAGCTCAGGGAAACAATCTGCGGACTGATTGCTAAGGCTTGAAATATAGACGATATCCACCGAGAGGGACTCTGGTTTGATGTCCGCCATCGATAAAAGGGTATTGGCCCCGCGAAAGGTGAAGATCGCTGCGTTGCGCTCATGCGACGAAATCAGTACAGCCGCGCCGGTTGGCATGCGCGGATCGTGCGTGATCCAACGCGTCGAAACGCCCTCGCTTTTGAGTTTGGTGAGGATCATGTCGGCGCGCTGATCCATACCGAGTTTGACGATTGCCGAGACATCGAGCCCAAGCCTCGACATTGAGATCGCCGTATTGACCGCGCCGCCGCCCGGATGCGTCGAAATCTCTTCGGCCTCCGTTTTACGTCCCTCCTCCATTAGAAGATAGGACGCATCGGCGTTGCGCATTGTCATGCGCTCGATGCTGCTGCTATCGATGATAGCGATGGAGTCGACCATCGCTCCGCCCACGGTAAGCGCTTTCATGGCTCAATCCTTTTCCTGAGGCTTACCGAAGGCGCAGCAAGAGATCAACCCTCGTGCAACCGGCTTCTAGATCCCGATCATTTCAAATGGAAACGATCCGGATAAATATCTCCTTGTTTACACACGATTTTCAAAAAACTGGTGTCCACTTTTTCTGATCATGCACCAAAGAAACGAAGGTCCGGTTGATCTGGTTCAAGGGTAACAGAAAATAAAAGCGCCGCGTCCTTGCCGGGCGCGGCGCTTTGCATGTCAAAAGAGAGGAGGGCGGATTAAGCCGCGCGCAAAGTCGTGAGAAAACGATCCACTTCGGTCTTGAGCTGTTCCGATTGGCTAGATAGATCGCGGGCAGCGGAAAACACTTGTGTGGCGGCGGCGGTGGAGCTTTCCACAGCTTCCCTGACGCCATCGATATTGCTGGCGACCTCCGCCGTTCCTGCGCTAGCTTGCTGAACGTTCCGGGCGATCTCGTCCGTCGCCGCCCCCTGTTCCTCGACTGCGGCTGCGATCGAGGCGGTTACGCTATCGACTTCCTTGATCGTAAGCGCAATGCCGCTGATTGTAGCAGTTGCCTGATCGGTCGAGGTTTGAATATTGGCGATCTGTGCACTGATTTCGGACGTCGCCTTGGATGTTTGCTCCGCGAGCGCCTTGACTTCGGCTGCAACAACGGCAAAGCCCTTGCCCGCCTCGCCCGCTCGCGCAGCCTCGATTGTCGCGTTCAGGGCCAGAAGATTGGTCTGGCTTGCGATGTCCGAGATCAGGTCCACGATACCTCCGATCTTTTCAGCCGCGCTCGCTAGTTTTGTCACCTGTGCGTTGGTCGTTTCCGACTCCATCGCCGCCTTCGACGCTATCTGACTGGAGTGCTGCACCTGCTTGGATATCTCGGCAATGGAGTAACTGAGTTCGTTGGCCGCCGCGGCAACAGAATTCACATTCGCCGAAGCCTGTTCGGAGGCAGCGGCAACGGCGTTGCTTTGATTGGTCGTGACGTCGGCGGAACCCGTCAATTGCTCGGCGGTGGCCATCAGTTCTGCGCTGGCCGAGGCAACAGTATTGACGATCGCGCCAACGGCTTGCTCGAATGACTCGGCCACTTTCTGCATATCTTTCCTGCGGTCCTCCGCGGCGCGTGCTTCGGAAGCCTTTTTCTCCGCTTCCATCTGCTCGATGCGGATGAGGTTCTCCTTGAATGTCCGCGCGGCGCGCGCATTGTCGCCAACCTCATCGCCCCGGTCGGCATAAGGGACGTCAACAGCCTTGTCACCATCGGCAAGCTGCCGCAACACAGCACCGATCCGGCTGATCGGGCGCGCAATCGTCATGATCGAGAATATCGTGGCGCCCATCAGTATCAAGACCACCGCGATGCCTAACCCCAAAGCCGTTACAGTCGCGCTGCTCATGATAGTGTTAGTCTCAGCTTCGGCCTTTTCAGCGCTATCCATGGCGGCCTTGATGCTTGACGCCTCGATTTCGATTCTTTGGTTGTTTAATGACCGCATCCGGTCTTCGGCGAGCGACATGACGCGCTTTTCACTCTCAATGATCGCAGCAGACACCTCGTTGAACGACCTCGCCAGCGCAGTCAGCGACTCTATTCCCGTCTTGACGCTGCCAGACGCTCCCGCGCTCGCCGCCTCATTCAAATGGGTAACTAACTCCGCGCTGATTTTTGCAACCTCATCCGCGTCCGCCTCATCGCCCGTGACGCCGAAGCGGTAAGCCATCGCGCGCGAAAGATTAAACTGACTTTCCGCCTGTACGAGCCGCTTTTCGATTTCCAGACGATTGGATAGAGCCGCAAGCTCCGAGGAGGCGAAAATACCATTCATCTGCTGGCGCCATTGCTTCGTCATCTCGTGGCGCTTCTCGATCGACCGTAAACGCTCGGTCTGCGCAGTGACAAGAGTTTCGGCGAGTTCGCCATATTGACGGGCAAGCGCGCCGATTTGCTCGAATCGCGCTTGATCTTCAGCCTCTAGAGCAAGATTCGAGGCCGAGCCGATATCTTTCATTCCCGCCGCAATGGACTGGCGCAGCCCCTCGCCAAGCTTTGCGACTTTTTCGAGATAGTGCTCAAGGCGTATATCACCGATCTGTATCTCGGCCTGCCGAAATTGGTTCTGCGCGTCAGTCGCATAAAGCGCGAGTGTCTTTTTAGACTCCAGGCGTGTTACGGCGTCGGAGATCTGCTGGTTGGACAGCCACTGGCTGACCAGCATGCCGAGCACGAGAGCGATGCCAAGCCCTGAGGCAAATGCAAGTTTGGTTCCGATGCGGAAATTATTGATCGACACGCTCAATCCTTTAATTCAGCCCATAATTCAACTCGGCGGACTGACCAAGATCGCCGTTCGCCTCTCGATATGGATAGCGCAAAGCTGTAAATTCCTCCTCCCTCAGATCGTTCTAATCATATTGGATAATGTAACATGTGCGTAATTTTTGTGCAGGAATGGACTTGTAAAGATGCGAAACCCTTTTGCACGCGATCTATTGTGGGGGATTGAGGCAAGGTTACTGCTTGTTTACGCATCATGCTGCATCGCGAAAATTATCTTGCGTCGCGTCAAAAACTGACGAACGATCAACCACGGATGCGAGCAGGCTGTCCCGACGAACAGCCGCATTCAGCCATGTTTCTGGCCGGGCCAGCTTGTTTTTTCACCAGGCCGGAATTTGATATGCAAAGAGACAAGGAGAGGAGTTCGCCTATGTCCGAACCAGCGCTAACAACGATCGCCGGCGGCCAGGCAGCCAAGAAAGATCTTTACGAAGTTGGGGAAATCCCACCTCTCGGTCATGTTCCGAAAAACATGTACGCCTGGGCCATTCGAAAAGAACGCCATGGCCCGCCCGAGACGGCCATGCAGATCGAGGTCGTCCCGACCTGGGAACTGGACAGCCACGACGTTCTGGTGCTGGTGATGGCGGCCGGCGTGAATTACAATGGCGTCTGGGCCGCGCTCGGCCAGCCTATTTCCACACTCGACGGCCATAAGAACCCCTATCATGTCGCCGGGTCGGACGCTTCCGGCATCGTCTGGGCGGTCGGCTCA
>CAYVJO010000255.1:0-4976 GCA_964451735.1 uncultured Hyphomicrobiaceae bacterium
CCACCGCGGCGCTCGCGACGGCCTCGGGCCACGGCGCGCAGCTGCCCGCTTTTCACACACTTTTGGAACCGGGTGACGAGTTCATCGCCGCCGGACAGCTTTATGGCGGTTCGGTCAATCAGTTCAATCACGCTTTCAAGAAGTTCGACTGGAACGTCATCTGGGCCAACGCCGACGATCCGGGAAGCTTTGAGGGGGCCTTGAGTCCCAAGACGAAAGCATTCTTTATCGAGTCCATCGCCAATCCGGGCGGCATTGTCGTCGATATACCCGCGATCGCGGCGGTGGCTAAAAAGGCGGGCGTGCCGCTGATCGTCGATAATACTCTCGCCACGCCTTACCTTTGCCAGCCGAAAGAGTTCGGCGCCGATATCATCTTGCATTCGCTGACAAAGTTCCTCGGCGGACATGGCAACTCCATCGGCGGCGTGCTTGTCGATTGCGGCACATTCGACTGGATGGCCTCCGGCAAATATCCGACGCTGTCGGCTCCCTGTCCTTCCTATCACGGCATGATACTTGCCGAGACCTTCGGAAATTTCGCCTTCGCCATCGCCGCCAGGGTCCTAGGCCTGCGCGATCTCGGTCCCGCAATTGCGCCGCTGAATTCGTTCCTTATCCTGACCGGTATCGAAACGCTGCCGCTGCGGATGGAGCGTCATTGCAAGAATGCGCTGGCCGTCGCCGAGTGGCTCCAAACACGCCCTGAAGTGGCATGGGTGAACTATGCAGGTCTGCCTGAAAGCAAATATCACGCCCTTGCGCGCAAGATCTGCCCGAAAGGCACCGGCGCGGTTTTCACCTTCGGACTCAAGAACGGCTATGACGGCGGCGTGAAGCTCGTCTCGAATGTAAGACTGTTTTCGCATCTGGCCAATATCGGCGACACGCGCAGCCTTATCATTCATCCAGCGTCGACCACGCATCGTCAGCTTACGGCTGAACAGCGCAAATCCGCAGGAGCGGGCGACGACGTCGTTCGTCTTTCTGTCGGACTGGAGGACAAGGATGATCTGATCGCGGATCTGGAACAAGGGCTTGCTGCGCTTTGACCTTCGGGCCTGTAGATGTGGACTCACAAGTACAATTGGCATCGGCCACACGGCGGAATAAATGATCAAACGCCCATCAGTCGCCTCGGCCTGATCCGGGACAAGCTGTTGAGGTTCCACATCGAGGCGGCGAGCCTAAACCCGCCTCCTCACTTCACGTCGACTTTCTGATTGGCGCGGGCGTCTGGCACGCAGGCCGGAGCTTCGTCCATGGGCTGGGTGGTGAACCCGTTTAATCCGCTGATTTCCTTCGAATCCCGCCTGATTTCGACAGAGCTGATAACGTAGGCTGTGATGAGTTCGGCAAGCGAGCGAAGTGCATGCATATGAATACGCTCATAGCCATGCGACGCGTCCACGCCGAAAGTGACGAGTGCGGTGCGAACATCGTGCCCCGCGACCACGGCAGCGGCTGAGTCGGAGCGGTAATAGCGGAAGATATCTTTCTGATAACGGATATCGTGTTCCTGGCAAAGCCTCACCAGCTTCTTCGTGAGGTGATAATCGAAAGGTCCGCTCTGATCGGCCATGGCGATGGTAACACCAAATTCGGAGGAGTTCTGGCCCGGCGCCGTCGTGCCATTATCGACCGCGACGAGAGACGCCATATCCGGATGAATCACCGAAGAGGCGCCGACACCGACCTCCTCGGCAATCGTGAATAGCCAATAGGTATCGACCGGCAATACCGGCTTGGCCTCCTGGATCGCCTTCATCGCGGCAAGGGAGACTGCGGCTCCCGCTTTATTGTCGAGATGGCGAGAGACGATAAAGCCATTATCCAGAAAGTCCGGTTGCGGATCGATGGCCACATGGTCACCGATCTCAATGCCAAGCCTCAGGGTCTCCCGTTTGGTGCGCCCAAGCGCATCTACGCGCAGTTCCACATACTCCCAGCCGATTGGGAGCTTGTCGATCTCATCGCTGAACGTATGGCCGGACGCCTTCACCGGCAGGATCGTGCCACGATAGCTGCCCGCTTCGGAGAAGATCGTGCAGCGGGCGCCCTCCGCGAAACGGGCCGACCAAGTTCCGATAGAAACGAGTTCGAGCCGGCCATTCTCCTTGATGCGCTTGACCTGTGCGCCAAGCGTGTCGAGATGGGTCACGATGGCGCGCGCGCCTCGATGGTCCTCTCCCTTGAGGATGGCGCGAATGGCGCCTCTCCGTGTCAACTCGAACGGCGCATCCATCCCGCCCAATTCGTTGCAGGCCTCGCGAACGATGGCGTCGGTATAGCCAGTCGGGCTGGGAACGGACAAAAGCCGCTTCAGGCAGTGCTGAAGATAATCCGTATCAATTCTCAATCGGGGCATTCTCTCTCAACTCTGCGGGTCGGTATGATTCCGGATTGCGCGGACAGGCGCAGGCATAGATAGGGGAAAGAGGAGGTCGAGAAAGCGCTCCGCTGTCGGCTGCGGCTCATGATTGGCAAGGCCCGGACGCTCGTTCGCTTCGATAAAAACATACCGGTCCGAGCGTGGGCTTGGAACGATGAAATCGACGCCAACTACGGGGATCTCGATCGCACGGGCGGCGGCGATAGCCGCTTCGGCCAGTTTCGGATGCAACTCTTCGGTGACGTCATGGATGGTGCCCCCTGTATGCAGATTTGCAGTCTTGCGCGTCTGCAGCACGGCTTTTTCCGGCAGCACATCGTCCAGCCTGTAGCCTTCCAGGCCGATGCAACGCTCGGTTTCCTCATCGAAAGGGATGCGCGACTCGCCTTGCGTGGCGGCCTCTCGGCGTCGGCTCTGAGATTCGATCAATGTCCGTATCGTGGCCGTGCCGTCGCCGATCACGTATGGCGCTTGCCGGACCGCAGCAGCGACGACTTTATAGTCGATGACGATAATTCGCAGATCCATACCCGCGACCATCTCTTCGACGATGACCCTATTGGACAAGGGACGTGCGGCTTCGATCGCCTGCTTGACCTCATCGAAGCGTGTCAGCCCGACCGCCACGCCGCGCCCCTGCTCACCGCGCGCCGGCTTAACCACAAGCCGTTGGTGAGACTTGAGAAATGCGCCGATGTCTTTGTCTTCAGTGCCGGAATCCGGCTTGATGTCGAGCTGGCGCGGAACGGAGAGGCCAGCGCGTTCGACAACGCGCCGCGTCACCGCCTTGTCGTCGCACACCGAAACGGCCACGCCGCTCGTCAGCTCCGACAGGCTCTCTCTGCAATGAACGCTGCGCCCGCCATGAATCAGCCGGAAGAAACCGCCCTCTGCGTCAGTCACCTCGACATGAATCCCGCGCCGGAGCGCCTCATTGACGATGATGGTTGCATACGGATTGAGACTGCTGGCCGGGGAAGCGCCGATGAACAGGGATTCATTGATCTGGTTCTTGCGTTTGACCGCAAAAAGCGGAACACGGCGAAATCCGATCTTCTCGTAAAGCGCGATGGCCTGCTCATTGTCATGCAGGACGGAGAGGTCCAGGTAAGCCGCGCCGCGCCCCCGATAATGATCCGCAAGACGCCGAAGCAGCACCTCGCCAATGCGAGCATGACGCGCCTGCGGATCGACGGCAAGGCACCATAGGCTCGATCCCATCTCGGGGTCGTTGAAAGCTCGACTGTGATCAACGCCCATGACCGTGCCCACGATAGTGCTCGTCTGCTCGTCCTGCGCGACCAGCACGGTCAGTGAACGGTTTTCACGGTTGGACCAGAAGAATTCGGGGGGCACGGGCACCATCTTTCGTGCCATGTAGATGCGATTGACCTCTTCCGCATCCGCTTTGCTCGACAGGCGGCGGACGAAAAAACCGTGTCCCTTGCGTCTCATCTCCGGCACGGGACAGGTAAGGTCGAGCCGGTAGGTATGCGATGGATCGAGGAACAATTCCTGTGGCGCGCCGGCAAGAAGAACATGCGGATCGCTGATGTAAAAGGCGATATCGCGCCGGTCGGGACCTTCGGCGCCAAGGGCGTCCGAAAGGTCTTTTGAGCTGTCGAATGTATGGCCGAAAAGCAGCCGTCCCCAACCGCAATCGACATGCGCATTCCGATTTGGCGGTTTGCCAGGACGTGTAATGCCGGGATTTGTCAAACTCGGCCGCGCGTCGTCGCGCATCCTCCGGATACGGCGCCGGCTGACGAGTTTGTGTCGTGCTAAGGCGTCCTTCATGGGCTGAGCCTCCTGCCCTTGGCCTGCCACCCTCGATCATAGCCCATGCGTTTCCAGCCACATTTCCAAAAGCGCGGCCTGCCAAAGCTCGGAGCCTTGCAAGGGCGTGATATGCTTTTTCGGGTCGGCGAACAGCCGGTCTAGATAATCGCCACGGAAAAGACCGCGTCCGCGCGCGGCTTGCGACGTGAGCGCGTCCTTGACCATTGCGAGATACGGCCCGTCGAGATATTTCAGCGCGGGCACGGGGAAATAGCCTTTCTTGCGATCGATGACTTCCGAGGGAACCACAAGCCGGGCCGCCTCCTTCAGCACGCCCTTGCCGCCATGCGACAGCTTGTGCTCCGGCGGTATGCGCGCAGCAAGTTCGGCGAGCTCATAGTCCAGGAAAGGCACGCGCGCTTCAAGGCTCCAGGCCATGGTCATGTTATCGACGCGCTTGACCGGGTCATCCACCAGCATCACCGTGGAGTCGAGACGCAGCGCCTTGTCGATGGGCGCATCCGCGCCGGCTTGAGCGAAATGCTCCTCGACAAAAGCGAGCGCCTCATCGCGCTCGCCGTGCCATTCCGGCGCGAGATGCTCCTTGAGGCGATCAAAAGAGCGATCGAAGAACACGCGCGCATAATCCCTCACAGCATCCTTGGATGTCATCAGCGGCGGATACCAGAAATAGCCTCCGAATATCTCATCGGCCCCCTGCCCCGACTGCACGACTTTGATGTGCTTGGCCACTTCCTGCGAGAGCAGATAAAAACCGACATTGTCATAGGAGACCATCGGTTCG
>CAYVJO010000256.1:0-1377 GCA_964451735.1 uncultured Hyphomicrobiaceae bacterium
CTTGCATGGGGCGAGCCCCGGCGCAGGCGCTACTGGGAGCAGGAGCTTCTCAACGCGCTTGTCATCGTTCATCGCGGCTGGGCCTCGCCTGAGGAGATGATCGGATCTTGGGCCGGTGCGATGGGACATACACAATGGATGCCGGAAGTCTGGCTGAATATGGGTGTTGACTTCGACGGCGATGGGCGCATCTCGCCCTTTGGCCGCCCGGATGATGCTTTCGCAGGAACCGCCCGCTATCTGGTTCAGCGCGGCAAATATCGCAAAGGCGAGCACTGGGGCTATGAAGTCGATCTCCCGGATACGGTCAGCCCGACTAAAGCGGGCGTGCGGACGATCAATGCCTGGCGTAAACTTGGTGTCAAACGCGCAGACGGCAAGCCATTTGCGCGCGATGCGGAAAGCGCGCGCTTATGGGAACCCGTGAAAAATGGGCCGATTTTCCTGATCACGCAGAATTTCCAGGCAGTGAAATCATACAATCCATCAAATCTATACGCGCTCGCCATCGTCCATCTGGCCGACCGGATCGCCGGCGCAGGTCCTTTCATTAAACAATTCCCAGGCGGAGAACGAACGCTCACTCTCGCCGAGATCCAGGAGGTCCAGCGACGTCTCACAGCTTTAGGTTTCGATACTGGGGGTGTCGACGGCAGGGTTGGCACCAGCACCATGCGCGCCATACAGGCCTTTCAGAAGAAAGTCGGGATCAAACCGGCCGACGGCTATGCCGGACGGGCAGTGCTGGAAAAGCTTCGCGCAGGCGCGTGAAAAAATAAAAGCGCATCAAAATCAAAAAGCAACCTGTCCCCTGGGTGAAACAGATTGCTTGATGCCGATAACGATTGTGTCAGGCCCATCGGGCCAGCCTGACGACCAAGATGTGGCGCAGCTTATTCCGCCGCCACTGTATATGATTGCCCAGCGCCTGGCCCGCTTCGTATGATCTGAGGCGTCGCGTCCGTAACCGGCGCAGCGTTCGGCTTATATCCGCCCTCGGACTTCTTCTTGTCCCAGGCCCGGCGCACGCCTGCCTCATAATCGGGATGCACATTCTTGAACTCGGCAAGCTGACGTTCGCAGATTATCTCGGGAACATCGCCCCAAGTTGCCGCGATATTGGCAAAAAGTCTATCCTTCTCATCTGCCTCCAGCACGCGCTCGAACAGAACACGCACCTGTTTGTAATCGTCATAATCGCGGTGATCGTAACGAGCGGCGTCGCCGGAGATCCGCAAAGGGGGCTCCTGCGCGGAGCGATCTTCAGAAGCGCCGCTGAATGAGTTCGGCTCATAGAAGGCATTCGCGTTGCCAGAGCGGATACCGCCATAAATGTTCATCTCACCATCCTTGTGATAATGGTGAACTGGGAAGCGC
>CAYVJO010000256.1:1387-4950 GCA_964451735.1 uncultured Hyphomicrobiaceae bacterium
GGAAGCGCGGTTGATTCACCGGGATCGTTTCGTAATGCGTACCGAGCCGGTATCGGTGAGCGTCCGCATACGCAAAGATCCGTGCCTGAAGCATCTTGTCGGGCGACCAGGATATGCCGGGCACGATATTGGACGGCGAAAAAGCCGCATTTTCGATCTCGGCAAAATAATTTTCAGCGTTGCGGTTCAACTCGAAATAGCCCACATCAACTGGTGGATAATCGGAGTGTGGCCAGACCTTGGTGAGATCGAACGGGTTATAGTCCGTCTTCTCGATATCCATCTCTGGCATGATCTGTACCTGCATCTTCCAACGCGGGAATTTTCCCTCCTCGATGGCGTTGAACAGCGCCTCCTGATAGCCCTCGCGCGTCTTGCCGACGATCTTTTCGGCCTCGTCATTGGTGTAATGCTCGTGGCCTTGCTGGGTTTTGAAGTGGAACTTGACCCAATAGCGCTCTCCCGCATCGTTCCAGAAAGAGAAGGTGTGCGAACCGTAACCATTCATATGCATCGGACTGACCGGCAAACCACGATCCGAGAACAGGATTGTGACCTGATGCAATGTCTCCGGCGACAGCGACCAGAAGTCCCACATCGCTGTTGGCGAGCGCATATTGGTTTTCGGGTGACGTTTCTGGGTGTGGATGAAATCGGGGAATTTATAAGGGTCTCGCACAAAGAAGACCGGTGTGTTGTTCCCAACCAGATCCCAGTTGCCTTCCTCTGTATAAAACTTTAACGCAAAACCGCGAACGTCGCGCTCGTGATCGGCCGCGCCCGCTTCGCCCGCAACTGTGGAAAAACGTGCTAACATCGGCGTTTCGGCACCAGGTTGAAAACATTTCGCTTTCGTGTATTTCGAGATGTCTCCAGTAATCTTAAGCGTCCCATGCGCGCCCCAGCCCTTGGCGTGAACGGTGCGTTCGGGGATGCGCTCGCGATTTTGATGGGCCAGCTTCTCGATAAGCTGATAGTCCTGTAGCAGCAAAGGTCCGCGCTCGCCGGCTGACAAAGAGTCCTGGTTGTTTGGCCAAGGGGCGCCCGCTGTTGTCGTCAGTCTCGGTTTATCAGCCATGAGATTTCCTCCCTTAATGGAATTGCGATTTTCGCAGCAGGCTCTACATAAGCGTCAATCACTCTTGTTTTGGAAATACAATAGATCCCTGATAATTACCAATTGCTGTTTTTGACTGGACTGATAAGAATATCTAATCGATATGCCCACATTAAAACAGCTACGCTATCTCGACGCTCTGGCCAGATTTCGGCATTTCGGCCTTGCCGCAAGCCATTGCTCCGTGACGCAGCCAGCCCTTTCTACGCAAATCCAGGATCTGGAGAGGAAACTTGGCGTCGAACTCGTCGAGCGGAGGTATAAGGCTGTTCAGCTTACGCCGGCAGGCGTTGAAATCGTTAAGAAAGCAGCCCGCATTCTGGCTGAGGTTCGGGACCTTGCCGATTACGCCCATCATCACGCCGCCCCTTTGTCTAGCACTCTGCGCCTTGGTGTTATCCCCTCGATCGCGCCCTATTTGCTTCCGCCCTTATTGCCGGTCATTCGCGAGCAATATCCGGGCTTGGAGCTCAGAATTCGGGAAACACAAACGCAGATGCTGCTTGATGACCTTGCCGCAGGGACGCTCGATCTGCTCTTGCTGGCGCTCCCGATCGAGCAATGCGACCTCGAAACGGTTCCACTGTTCGAAGACCGTTTCTTGCTTGCCGTCCCGGCCGGACACGCTGTCAAATCGATGGTAAAGGCGACGCCGGACCTGATCGAGAATGATCGGCTATTGCTGCTTGAAGAGGGGCACTGCCTGCGGGACCAAGCCTTGTCTTTCTGCAAGCTACGGCACGTGGGGAATATCGACACATTCGGCGTATCGAGCCTATCAACGATCGTGCAGATGGTCGCCAACGGGCTTGGGCTTACGCTGCTGCCGGAGCTGAGCATTGGCGTCGAAGGCCGGGATGGAACTGTCAGGCTGATGCGTTTCGCCGAGCCTCAGCCGAGCCGAACAGTCGGTCTTGCATGGCGATCGACCAGCCCGCGAAAACGCGATTTCATTGCATTTGGCGAACTGGTTATTTCATGCCGGCAAACGTCCGCAGCAACCCAGGCGAAAATGGATAGCTCGGAGCAGTGAGTCCGCTCCGAGCGGCTAAAAGCGGCTTATTCAGGATACTGGCCGTATAATCTTATAAACTCGTCCACGGTTAGTGGCCGGTTCGGAATAGGCAGACTCGGATCGTTCAAACCTTGTCTCAATAGTTGATCGGTCAGATCGACCGACACATCCGTACCATCCGAAAGTGGCCTACTCGAACGCGCCTCATTATCAAGCCCTTCACCCTCGGGTTCGGCGTTAAATTGCGGCAGCGCGACATCGCCCAGATAGTGTAGCCCGAAGCTGATGAGACCCGCCGACAACAATCCTTGAGCAATCCGCACGTCGGTATTGTTGCCGCCTGTAATTGGTGTGCCATTGGCCGCGGCCACATCGGCTTGTATGGTCCGGCCGGTCAGGTAAGCCGTCGCACCCCCGAACAGCAGGTTGGGCACCCAGGCTTCTACACCGGCATTGATCGAGTAGATCGGAAGCAAGCTTGCATTGGCGATATTGGCGGCTGCAAGGCCTGTGTATTTGTCGAAGGGCTGGCTCGTGGCGGGTGTGCCCGTGAGAGCGCTGTTGAGATCCCGCGAGCCTAGTGTGACGTCGGATATCGAGAAAAGCGGATTGTAAGGATAGCCTTGTCCGTTTCCTGTTGCCCAAAGATGGTAACCGGCATTGCCCACGAAAGTGCCGGCGCTGATGCCGCGCAAGGTGCGTCCAGCCTGTGTGTCCGGCGCGAATGTTTCCGGCGCAATGGCGATCGGTAGCGTCGCAAGCCCGCGCACGACCCACCCCGCGCCATTCGCCACCGCCAGATATTCCGGCGGCACGAAGGTTGCCAGTCCCGCGCCCGCGAGGGTCAACGGACCCACCTCGTTCACGAAGAGGCCGATATTACGCTGGAGACCGCCCCCGCTCGTCGGCGTATTGGGATTGACCGGGCCACCAGGAGGATCGATTGGCCCCTCGCCGGCAAGAGACCGGAAGACGTTCTCATAAGCCGTCGCCAGGTCGAAGCCGCTATCCTTGAGCGAACGGACGCGCTGGTAGTCCGCCGGGCTGATCGTACCATTGTCGAGAGCAGCCTGAAGCTGATCGTTGTTCATGCGAAGATAGCCGACGAATTCGCTCTCCGACTGACGGATCAGCGTTTCGACCGGGATCCAGTTGCCATTCGCGTCGCGCGTGGAGAGAACGTGGAGCGTACCCTCTGTCGGGTTGGCTGGCCGATAGATCGAGTGCAGGATCTGATCGATTGACGGCGGCGTCCCAAAACTGTCCACGCCGATGACTCGGACGTCGTTTCGCCCGAGAATTGCCCGAACATCGTCTCCGATACTTGCGCTTCTATTTGCTTATCGGGAGACAATGACATGATATATTCATTCCATTTATCCACCGGAGCTATTCTATTGAGGCTTCCATGACGTCTTTTGTTGTTGTAAA
>CAYVJO010000257.1:0-1312 GCA_964451735.1 uncultured Hyphomicrobiaceae bacterium
GATCGGCAGCGCATCCATGTCAGCGCGCAAGCCCACCGTCCCGCCGTCGCGACGGCGACCGTGCAGAACGCCGACGACTCCCGTTTTGCCTATGCCGATATGGACCTCGTCAAGGCCGTATCGCCGTAGTTCCCGTTCGACGATTCCCGCGGTGCGTCTTTCCTCGAAGCCAAGTTCTGGATGCTGGTGAAGATCCCGCCGAATCGTGACCAGCTCGGACATATAGCCATCGAAGGCGGCGGCAAGATCGTTGCGAGCTTCAGTGGAAGGTGTGTCCTGCAAGTCAGGCTCCTGTGATCGATGGTGTGGAGCCGCCAGACCGTAGGCGCGGGTCGATGACGGCGTAGAGAACGTCCACGATGAGGTTAATGAGAACAAAGATGAGGGCGATGAGGCACAGATAGGCGGCCATCACCGGAACGTCAGCAAAGGCCACCGACTGGGCAAACAAAAGGCCCATACCGGGCCACTGAAAGACCGTCTCGGTGACCAGTGCGAAGGCGATGATCGATCCGAGTTGCAGGCCAATGATCGTGACGACCGGCTGGAGCGCGTTGCGAAGCGCATGCTTGAAATAGAGTGACCGTTTTGCGATCCCCCGTGCCCTCGCGAACTTGATGAAGTCCGCACGCAGCACTGCCTGCATTTCGGAGCGGACAAGGCGCAGGATGAGGGCGAGTTGAAAAAGGGCCAGCGTAACGCCCGGCAGGATTAGGTGCCGCCAGCCATCTGAGGTGAGGAAACCCGTTCGCCACCATCCGAGGGGAACGGTCTCGCCGCGTCCGAAAGAGGGCATCAAACCGAGCCAGACAGAGAATACGAGGATGAGCAGAATGCCGAGAAAGAAGGTGGGTAACGAGATGCCAACCAACGAGAATGCCAGGATTCCTCGTGAGAGAGCGGTGTTCTGGCGGATGGCGGTATAGACACCAAGCGGTATGCCGACGGCTATCGCAAGGGCGGCCGCGAACAGGCTCAGCTCGAGTGTGGCTGGAACCCGCTCCTGAAAGAGCTGCGAGACCGGACGGCCGAAGCGCAGCGACATGCCGAACTCACCTTGCGCGGCATTCGCGAGGAAGCGCGCATACTGGACATAGAAGGGCTGATTGAGCCCGAGCTCAACCCGCAGTCTTTCCCGGTCGGTAGCCCCGGCATCCTGCCCGAGCATCTGGGAGACCGGGTCTCCGACATACTGGAACAGCGCGAACGCGATGAAAGAGACGGCCAACATGACCATTGCTGCCTGAATGAGGCGATGGACCAGAAACCGGATCATGGCATACTCGTTGCACGTGAGCCTGCGGGTGGCCGC
>CAYVJO010000257.1:1322-1992 GCA_964451735.1 uncultured Hyphomicrobiaceae bacterium
TTCAGTTGATTGTGAAGAAGCTCAGGTTCACGCGGTTGTCGCTCTGCAACGGCGTGTCGACCGTCTCTCGCATACCCCAGGCGATTCCCTGCTGGTAGAGTGGGATATGCCCTATGTCGTCGCGATGAATGGACAAGGCGCGTGTGACGAATTCCGTGCGGCGCTTAGAATCCATCTCGCTTAGCACCGCCTTGATCGCGGCGTCGACATCGGGGTTGCGGTAGTTGCCGACGTTCCATTGGCCCCGGTCGCCGTCCGGCGAGTGGACCATGACGCTCAGCGTATTGTAAGCGTCCATGTTTACCGGCGTGTAGCCGAAGAAGTTGAAGCTGGTATCCCGGGCGCCGATTTTTGAGAAGAAGAGCGCCGACGGCATTGCGTTGAGATCCACGCTCACATCGATTTGTGCGAGCATAGCTGCGATGGCCTGACATACTTGCTGGTCGCTGACATAGCGGTCATTCGGGCAATCGAGCGTTATCTCGAAGCCGTTGGGATAACCCGCTGCGACCAGAAGCGCCTTGGCAGCCTCGACATCATAGTCGAATGCGCGCGGCTGGAGGGACGGATCGACGCCGTTGACGCTTGGCGCAATCATATTCCCCGTTGGTGTCACCGAACCGCGCATGATCCGCGCATTGATCGCATCCATGTCGATGGCCTGATAGAA
>CAYVJO010000257.1:2002-4945 GCA_964451735.1 uncultured Hyphomicrobiaceae bacterium
CGCGTCGATCCTTAAGCGGGTTCTTTCCCTTGATGCTGGAATAGAGAAGCTCTTTGCGCTCCACGTCGAGGGCGAGGAACATCGTGCGGATCTCCGGACCCTGCAGCACCTTGAGACGGCTGCCGCTGTTCACTCGTTCGATATCTTGTACGGGAAT
The DNA here is from genome assembly GCA_964451735.1 of uncultured Hyphomicrobiaceae bacterium. Classification (GTDB taxonomy): domain Bacteria; phylum Pseudomonadota; class Alphaproteobacteria; order Rhizobiales; family Rhodomicrobiaceae; genus JAHQVI01. The sequence goes on from CAYVJO010000257.1 coordinate 2,160, forward strand.
TGGATAGGCAAAGTCGATTTCGCCCGAGAGCAGCGCCGCGACCCGGGTGGCCGCGGTCCCGATCACGAGCAAGGTCGCCTCCATGATGTTGTGCTTCGGCTGATCCCACCAGTTCTCGTTCGCCTTCAGCACGGTCCTGACACCCGGTTCGCGCGAGACCAGCCGGAACGGCCCCGTGCCGTTGGCATTCATCGTTGCGAAGTTCTCTTTGGCCTGTTTGATGTCAGCTGGCGCCGTGGCGCCGTTCTCTTTCGCCCATGCCCGTGACATGATCCGGATCTCCGCCAACGACTGGATGAGTGCTGAGTTTGGGAACTCGGTAATCACGTCGACGGTGCGCGAGTCCACGGCCTTCACTTCGGCAATTGAGGCTGCGAAGACCTTCATGTCGGAGGTTTCCGACATCACGCGCTCGAAGGAGAAGACGACATCGTCGGCGGTGAGCGTCTTCCCGTCGTGAAAGCTGACACTCTCGCGGAGGACGAAACGCCAGACCGTCGGCTCCGGCTGCGACCACGAATCCGCTAGAGCGGGCTCGATGCTCGCCGCTTCATCCCGCCGGACCAGACCCTCGTAGATATGTTGGAGCAAAGTCATCGTCATGCCGTGGTTAAAGGCATGCGGGTCCATCGTCGTGGCGTCATCCTGGGAAGCCCATCGGAGCGATGCCGCTTGCGCTGAATTTGCCCCAAGGCTAAATCCGAGCACCAGCATCATAATCATCAAAAGTTGCGCTCTTAGTTTCATCTCCATTCCCCTTTTGCTACGGCATCCGCCCCCGGAGCGGCTTTTTTGTTGACTAAAAGTCAGAAAACTTGAGCTTCTCGTCCGAAGCGTGTAAACATTACAATACGCAACGGTTCGTATGTCAAGTAGAACGATTCAGGGGCAGTACATGAAGGATGAACACAAGGCGAAGGCGCGCGCGGGGCGACAACGCGATCAGTCGGTTGACAAGGCAATAATGGCTTCTGCAACCGACACGCTTCGGGAATCAGGTTACGGCGCTTTTTCTATCGAACGCGTGGCCGCTCGAGCTGGTGTCGCAAAACAGAGCATTTACCGCCGGTGGCCTTCGAAAGGGGCACTTCTGCTCGATATTTATATGGACGGAATGAATGGAGACCACGAACCTCGGTTAACCGGCTGCGGATTGGCGGAAGACCTCCGTGCCTATCTCAATCAGACCGTCCTTCGTCTGAAAGACGCAGCTTGGACGAACACTTTGAGAAGTATAGTGGCGGAAGCACAGAGCGACGAGCAGCTTCGCGCGCTCGTCATTGAAAAGATGATTGAACCCCGTCGCGAGGCAGGACGTCAGGTTTTGCGGTCAGCGATCGCCTCTGGAGAAATTGCTTCCACTCTCGATGAAGAAGTAATTTTGGATCTTATTTTCGGCGCCGTATGGTACCGCCTTCTTCTTAGAGATATTCCTGTCGATGGCATTTTTGTAGAAAAGATGATAGAAATCATGACCGCAAGAACACGATAAAGATATGTTGTGATCGAAATAATTTACCAAAAAAAATACTAATGAAAGGCGGTTCATATGGACATTAGCGTGGGAACATTTACCCACACCCCTTTATTTACTGTCGCAGACTCACAACGGTCGGGCAGTGAGTTCTCAGCGGCCATACTAAGAATCTCTTCCTCAAAGACAAGAGGAGGACGCGACTTGAAGCGGATCCATCATGTGATCGGTGCGGCAAATACCAAGCCGGGCGCGCAATCCTAGAGAGATGAAGTAGAGCCTTTCCTGCCTTTTCAAGCCGAGCGTAGAAGAATAGCAGTCCGGGATGCAGTCGGCTCAGCGTTTCGACATCGAAGCCGCCTCCCGCCGGCCCCAGCTCGACCATCTTCACCGACCGCGCGCAGTGGCATGTCCTTGAAGACGGAGTCAGGAAAGCGGCAATACGCGATGCTGCGGCCGGTTGCGCGCCGATTTCCTGGCCAGTTCATCGCCCGTGACACTGTCGCCGGCGATATAGAAGGTCTTGCCGCGAAAAAGCCGAGCGGTCGGCGAAGACCTTCGCCGCTATCCTGCCGATGTCTCCACCGCAATGAACTGCATCTGCCGATCCGGCTGCATGAAGAAAAGTCAAGCCATGGCGACGATCCTCAAGTGGAAATTACGGCTGCCCCGCACCCGCGGGGATAGACCCTGACCATGACCAATCATAACTGAGGCGTCGTCAGAAGAAGCGCGCAAAAATGCACCGCGAAAGCGTTCGGAAATGGCGAAAAGCCAATCCTGCGAAAGCGAGCAAAAGGAAAGTGAACGACTAATCTCGACCGTCTACGCCTCCTTGGCGAGGCCCTTTATGGGCCTTGCTGGCAGCGCAGCGTCGCCAAAGACTTAGGCCTTGACCCTAATCAAATCGGCCGGTGGGTGCGCGGCGAGTATCTCTCCCATGAGCACCACATAACGGCGCTCGTCGCCATCGCCAAGGAACGCAAAATCCAGATCGGAGAGGTCACCCAATGTTCCACCGCTACGTAGAGCATGAAGGCCAGAAGGTCGACTACGACCGGGCGTCATGGCTGATGGATCGTGAGGTTTTCAGTCACGCGCTTGAAACCCTGGATAGCACGCTCGGCCGCACGCCATTCGATGTCGCAACGGCGGAGCGCATGGGCTCCCAGATCAAGCCGGTCTCGCCAGAAGACGAATTTCAGGCCCTCTGGTACAACTACTGCGCACTTCATGAGCGCAAATACGGCAAGCCGTTCACTCCGGATGTGATTTAGGGGCTGCCCCGCACCCGCGGGAATAGACTTCGGCG
>CAYVJO010000258.1:0-4887 GCA_964451735.1 uncultured Hyphomicrobiaceae bacterium
CTCAACGGCATGCCTCGCTGCCGGAGGAACGTTGGGCGTGTTGATCCCGCCATCCATCGTCCTGGTGATCTACGCGATTTTGACGGAACAGAATATCGCCAAGCTGTTCGTCGCCGCCCTGGTTCCAGGTCTCCTCGCCGCTTTGGGCTACATGATCGCGATCTCGATCTATGTTCGGCGCTATCCCGTATCCGGGGGACGGCGCGAGCCTGCATCCGGCATCGAACGCCTCCGCACGCTGACGGCCGTTTGGCCTGTGCTTTGGGTATTCCTGCTGGTCGTCGGGGGAATTTATTTCGGCTGGTTCACCCCGACTGAAGCCGCTGCGATCGGTGCCGCGGGTACAGGACTGATTGGGTTTGTGAACGGGACGCTGACATCCCGAACGCTGCTGGAAGCCGTTTACGCCACCGCCTCGCTCACGGCGATGATTTTCTTGATTCTGCTCGGCGCAAACATTTACAACGGATTTCTGGCGCTCTCCCAGCTTCCTCAAGCAGCGGCGGGTCTTATTACCGGCCATGGGCTCGATCCCTGGCTGATCATGGCCGCCATACTTTGCCTGTACCTGGTTCTTGGCTGCGTGATGGACTCTCTCTCCATGATCCTGCTCACTGTCCCAATTCTGTTCCCGATCGTGAGTGGTCTCGATTATGGGATGACGCCGGAAGATTTCGCGATCTGGTTCGGCATCATTATCCTTGTGGTTGTCGAAGTCGGCCTCATTACGCCGCCTGTGGGTTTGAACCTTCTCGTCATCAACTCGCTCGCCAAGGACGTTCCCCTGGCTCACACCTTTCGCGGCGTTGGCCCGTTCATCGCGTCCGACATGGTCCGCCTCGTCTTGTTGATCCTGTTTCCGCCTCTCTCCCTCTTTCTTGTGCGCTTACTATACTGACCGCCGGTATGATGTCGCTCAACGCTTGAAGAAGGCCGAGAATGCGGCTTGCGCTTCTGGTGACCGCAGGCGCTCGCGGAAATGTACGCCCTCCTTCTCGATCCGCTCCAGGATATCCTTCCGGTCCCGCATCAATCGTTTCGTTATCAGCATCGCTTCCGGCGGCAGGGCGCAACAGCTTTCGGCGAACTGGCGTGCGCGCAATTCGACATCGGCGCGCGGGACCGCCTCCGTTACCAGACCGAACCGTGCGGCGTCCTGGCCTTTGAGAGGCTGCCCGAGCGCCAGCATGGCGAACGCTCTGGCCTGGCCGATGCGAGCGGGCAGCAGCAGCGAGGACCCAGCCTCGGGCGTCAGCCCAAGCCTAGTGAAAGGTGTGATGAGTTTGGCGTCCTCGGCGATGACGACAATGTCGCAATGAAGCAGCATCGTCGCGCCAACGCCGACCCCGTCGCCGGCGACCGCCGCGATCAGCGGCTTTTCCGCCATGACCAGCGCGCGAAGAAAGCGTTCGACATGGTGCAGCGCTTCATCCGATGTATCGGCCACGGCCGCCGCAAAATCGGCTAGGTCGTTCCCGGCCGAGAAGATGTCGCCCTCGGCGGTGAATAGGATCGCCCTGATGTCTGGTTCTGTATCGCCCGCCCCGATTGCATCGGCTATTGCCGCATACATTGGCGCCGAAAGCGCATTCTTCTTATCCGGGCGGTTAAGACGGATACTCAGAATCGTATCCTGCCGCGTGACGAGAACGTCCTCATTCATGCGTCATCCTCCTCTTCCATTTTCGTTTTTCAAAGCAGCGCAGACGGACCGCTTTCCGCATCCTATACTAATATCGCATAGCCGCCTTCGTTGCATCGGGGGCGCTTCGTTCAAACAGCAGAGAGACAATGACACAAAGCCAATGGGATTTCTGGATAGACCGGGGAGGAACGTTTACCGACATCATCGGGCGCGCCCCGGACGGCTCATTGCATCAGGCAAAACACCTTTCGGAAAACCCGCGCAATTATCGTGACGCCGCCGTACACGGCATACGCGGCATCCTAGGCCTTGAAGCAGAAGCTGCGTTTCCTGCAGGCGTCATCGGCGAAATCCGGATGGGGACAACGGTCGCCACCAACGCCCTTCTGGAGCGGAAAGGAGAGCGGACAGCGCTCATCACCACCAGAGGCTTTCGCGACGCGCTGAGCATCGGCTATCAGGCACGGCCTGATATTTTTGCCCGGAAGATCGTCAAGCCGGATCAGCTTTACGACCGTGTCGTTGAGATTGGCGAACGTGTCCTCGCCGATGGTGTTGTCGAGCGTTCCCTCGAAACGGGCGAGGCCAACGCCGCGCTCGCCGCGCTCAAGGCCGATGGCTACGCCGCGCTCGCCATCGTGTTTATGCACGCTCACCGCTACCCGCAGAATGAAGCCGCCGTTGCCAGCATGGCGCGGGAGATGGGGTTTCCGCAGGTCTCGGTCAGCCATGAAACAAGCCCGCTCGTCAAGCTCGTCGCACGCGGTGGCGCCACGGTCGCCGACGCCTATCTCTCGCCCATTCTCAAGCGGTATATATCGATTGTGGAAGAGGAGCTGGAGACAGAGCGTACGGGCATCCGCGTATCTTTCATGATGTCATCAGGGGGACTTACGGCAGCCAGGCTTTTCCGGGGGAAGGATGCCATACTTTCAGGACCAGCGGGTGGCGTCGTCGCGATGACGCGCACCGGCGCCTCCGCCGGTTTCGAAAAACTGATCGGCTTCGATATGGGCGGGACGTCAACGGACGTTACGCATTTCGATGGCGCTTTCGAGCGCACATCGGAGGCGGAAGTCGGCGGAATTCGTCTGCAAGCGCCGATGATGTTGATCCATACAGTCGCGGCGGGGGGCGGGTCCATCCTTCATTTCGATGGTGCGCGCTTCCGGGTCGGACCAGACTCCGCTGGCGCCGATCCTGGACCAGCCTGTTACCGCCAAGGCGGGCCGCTCACCGTGACCGACGCCAATCTGATGACGGGCAAGCTGATACCAGACCATTTCCCCGCGATTTTCGGCCCTGGGCGGAACGAGCCCCTTGATCGCGAGACTGTTGCCTTGCAGTTCCATCGGCTTGCCGGAGAGATCGGCGATGGACGTACCGCCGAAGAAGTTGCCGACGGTTTCTTGCAGATCGCCGTCGCGAATATGGCCGAGGCGATCAAGACGATCTCGGTGCAGCGTGGCCATGATGTTACGCAATACGCGCTCAATGCGTTCGGCGGAGCGAGCGGACAGCACGCCTGTCTCGTCGCTGACGCCCTGTCCATGAAGACCATCCTGATACACCCGCTTTCCGGCCTGCTCTCCGCATATGGGATGGGATTGGCCGACATCCGCGCCGTCCGGCAGAAAGCACTTGAAATACCACTCGATAACGCTGCGCCCGAAAAAATCGCCGAACTTGCTGCCGGTCTTGCGCTCGACGCGCTCGCGGAGATGAACGTGCAGCAGATCGGCCCCGAAGCGCTAACGACCTGCGTCACCGCGCATATCCGTTATGCCGGAACGGACACGGCGCTTGACATCCCGGCCATGCAATCAGCAGGCGTATCATTTAACAGCGCAGCTGATAGGATGAGCGCTCAGCGGATGCAAAGAGCGTTCGAGGATGCCCACCGTGCTCGTTTTGGCTTTATCGATCCGTCCAAGGATCTCATAGTGGAGGCGCTCTCGGTCGAGTTCGCCGGCGGCGGCGCGCCTTTTAAGGAGATCGAGCGGCCAGCCAGCCTTGAGCCAATGCCCGCGCCAAGCCGGCATACGCGCTTCTACTCCGGGGGCGCATGGCAAAATGCAGCGATTTACCCTCGGCGCGAGCTGATGCCGGGTCATCGCATCGATGGTCCCGCGCTGATCGTGGAGGACCATCAGACCGTCATCGTCGAGGACGGCTGGCGGGCGGGGGTGACGCCGCGGGATCATCTGCTTCTGGAGCGTTTGCGTCCCTTGCCGCAACGAATCGCGTTGGGAACCAAGGCCGATCCGGTAATGCTGGAGATTTTCAACAATCTCTTCATGTCGATTGCCGAGCAGATGGGCGTTACGCTACAGAACACGGCCTACTCCGTTAATATCAAGGAGCGGCTGGACTTTTCCTGCGCGATCTTCGATGAAACCGCCGCGCTCGTCGCCAATGCGCCGCATATGCCGGTGCATCTGGGCTCGATGGACCGTTCCGTCGAAAGTATCATCCGGAACAACGCCGTTATCCGGCCCGGCGACGTTTTCGCGATCAATGCCCCCTATAATGGAGGCACGCATCTGCCCGATATCACAGTCTGCACGCCTGTTTTCGACGCGGAGGAGAAAAGAGCGCTGTTCTGGGTCGCCTCGCGCGGGCATCACGCCGATATTGGCGGCATCGCTCCAGGGTCAATGTCCCCGCTTGCCCGTAACATCGAGGAGGAGGGCGTCTATATCGACAATTTCAAGCTTATAGACGAAGGGCTCTTTCGCGAAAAAGCCCTCGTCGAGCTTCTTTCTGGCGGTAAATTCCCGGTCCGGAACATTTTGCAGAATGTCAACGATCTCAAGGCCCAGATCGCCGCCAACGAAAAGGGCGCCGCCGAATTGCGCCATATCGTGAGCCGTTACGGGCTCGATGTCGTGTGCGCCTATATGGGCCATGTGCAGGATAACGCCGCCGAAAGCGTCATGCGCGTGCTCGATCGGCTGCCGGATGAGGCCGCCTTCACATATGAGATGGATCAAGGATGCGTCATTCAGGTACGCATATCGATGGATAGGGCGCAACGTCAGGCTCTTGTCGATTTCACGGGGACATCGCCACAGCGCGACGATAATTTCAATGCGCCCGAGCCCGTCACGCGCGCTGCGGTGCTCTATGTATTCCGCGTGATGGTCGAAGACCGCATACCGATGAATGCGGGCTGCCTGCGGCCGGTGCGGATCATCATTCCGGAGGGTTCGATGCTGTCTCCGGAATGGCCTGCGGCTGTC
>CAYVJO010000259.1:0-4886 GCA_964451735.1 uncultured Hyphomicrobiaceae bacterium
GTTACGCTATGCCCGCCAGCCAGTCTCGACGCCCCGGTGAATAAGACGGGCTAATGGTTCGAATAAAACATTTGCATCCCCGTGCAGCGCCCTCATTTGCAAATGTTTCTGTCATAAAAACCACGAGCTAAATATCTGTTTCTAGAACGTAATCCGCATAAGTGGAGGCCGGTTTTGCGAAAAGATTGCGCCAAAACAGTAGTCAGAGCCCTTTCTCAGTCCATCAGACCAGATTAGGCTCCACTGGAGCTTTATGAATTTGACATTTGAGAATGAGACTGATGGCAACCGGGGCTCACATGTCAAATCCGCACCTCTCGTCGTCAAAAATTTTAACAAAACACCGTATGCTGATTTTACAGTGCGTTATGTTCCCTTTGTTATAACGACGGTAGTGTCCCGCTATTATGAGTAGAGCGCGTTATGTCGTTCTTGAAAGCTGTCTTGTTGATAATGCTCGTACTCTTGCTGATGCCAAGCAACAGCGAAGAGAAATACGCGTTATACGCTACAGCTCAACGCACCATCGCAGATATTGGTGGTTTCTGTACGCGCAATCCCGATGTGTGCGAGCGGGTCTCCTCTGGCTTCAAAGGGATCGGGCAAAAGCTGATAACAACCACCGACTCCATAGAAGGCATGCTTCGCGACGCCGGAATCGGGCGGGAACCCAAAAGCATGCATGAGCGGGATTTCGATCGTTATGATCGCCAAAGCGCCGTGCACAGCATACGTCCTGCCGCGACGCCTAGCCCACTCAACGATACATTGACGCCAAAAGATCGGAACCCGGAGTGGCGAGGCCCGGATCGCATGTAAGCGGCAGCCCTTTACGCTTAGTTTCGCCTCTGCTTAGAGCGTAACCCGCAAGAGCGGAAACCGGTTTTACGAAAAGATTACGCCTCAGCATAAAAGTTAGAACCCCGTTCTGAGTCCATCAGAACAGATCAGGCTCAAGTTCCTCCTCGCGGTTCGGCTGATACACATGCATACCCTTACCGCCGCCCTTGCGTTGTTTCATTGGCTGTTGTAGCGATTGCCTGTTTGCCGCTTTACGGCGCACGGACGCTTCAAGCCTCCTTCCATTCTTAGCAAAATCGTGCACCTGTACAGGGTGACCATAAGAGATTTGTGTGTCCAGGTTGATCGACCAGAGCTCTAACATGCCGGACGTCAGGATGAATCGGCAACTCAGCCAAGCGGCATTCCTAACCATCTCCGACTTCAAGACCTCCAGCGCGGGTACGGCCTCTGGCCTCCATCCCGCCGAGGAAAAACTTCTGGATGCCGCGCGGACGGGAACGCGATGTCTGCTCGCTGGAACGAGGCCGTCCGAAAAAGGCGGCGACAATTTCATCCGTTCCGCCTTCTTGCGTTTTCTCGCCCTTGGAGGGAGCGAAGACGCGGTGGTTCATGAAAAAGGCGTCCAGGTGGAAGGCGCTTTCATCGACGATCGCATCGATCTCGATTACGCTGGACATATAAAACCTCTGCGTTTGACGAAATGCTGGATCGACGGCAGATTTTCCGCGCGCAACGCGCATTTCATCGACCTGACATTGGATGGCACCCGTTGTCAGGGGGGCGATTTCGATGACGCGCAATTCGCCGGCACCGTGTCGATGCGGGACGGCTTTCTCAGCGAAGGCGGACTGAGATTTACCGGCGCGAATATCCAAGGAGACCTCGACCTCTACGGCGCCATTCTGAAAAACCCGGGCGTTGATGCGCTTGCGTGCCGGCGGGTGCATGTCCGCCGCAGTGTATATCTGACAGGCGGCTTCGTCGCTATCGGGAGGGTCAGATTTTCCGGCGCCGAAATCGGGGGCGATTTCAACGCTTATGGCGGGCGCTTCGTCCATCTGAAAGCCTCGTCCTTGCCAGAAGCTAGGTCGAAGCCGAGGGCCGGCCATGCATTGAGCATTACGAACGCGGTGATCGATGGCGTTCTTTGGCTCAGCCCATGGCAGCCCCCATTCGATCAGCATGTGCGTATAGAGGGATCTCTCGATCTGCAAGGAACGCGCGTTGCAACGCTCGCCGATCATCAGGACTCCTGGCCTGTGCGTTCCATCCAGACTCCGCAGGGCGTTTTGCCCTGTGTCGTGCAGCTTGACGGGTTCATATATGAACGCCTAGGAGCGAGCGCCCCTATCGACGCCGATCTGCGCCGGCGATGGCTTTTGCAACAAGAGCCGCGCCGCCGGAGTGGCGCGTTTCGTCCACAGCCTTTCGAGCAGCTCATCAAGGTGCTTCGCAGCATGGGGCACGATCATGAAGCGAGGCAGATCGGGCTTCTGAAGGAATCGCTTACCCGCCCTATGAACATCCGAGCCACCTCGCCCTTGTCACGGCCCTTTGCGATCATGACCGACCACCTTTACGGCTTTTTCTCCGGTTATGGCTATCGGCCGCATCGGCTCTTCTTTACCATTTTTCTGATGTGGTCGCTGTCGGCCTGGTTCTTCAGTGTCGCCGAGCGTCAGGGCGGATTTGCTCCGCGCGACGCGGAGATATGGACCAATGATGAGCTGATTAAGAAATGCGCAGATGAACGCTGGACCGCCTGCGCGGACGTGTTTAACCTGATCCCATTCAATGCTGCAAGCTATGCCGCCGATACGATTATCCCCGTGATCGATCTGCAACAAAGGTCGAACTGGGCGCCGATGCTGAAAACCATCGATGTGAGCGTCCCTTACGTAGGGCGAAGGACACTTCCAGCCGGCACACTCCATGTCGTGGCATGGTGCGTGAACATTTTCGGCGCCTTAGCCGTTATCCTCCTTGGGGCAATAGCCTCGGGGCTGATCAAGAAGGATTGACCTGAAAAAAGCGACCTTAAGCATCCAATTTTGCTTGTCACACAATGTACTAACCGCTAATGGTATGACGCTATGTCTAGAATCAAAGGCGTACAGATCGAAGCGTTCCGCGCTTTGATCTGTAGTCTTATATATTCTGCTTTATATCTAGGGGGAATAATGCAAAAAACAGGCCCTATCCTGCCAACCCGGCGATGACAAAAACGGTTGGCCGGCACGAACGTTTAGGATCTTGCCCTAAGGTAACGCCGCCAACCGATTCTCTCATGCAATCCGCTAAAGCTCTTGCGACTTTGATTATCGTCTTCTGAGCGGGATATTGCTTCTTGGCAGGTCCTTATTCCTTTTTCTATTTCTGCTCTCGTTGAGCCAAAAACGATTTGATAATAACCTTTTGTGTCTTTGACTGACGCGTCTGGAATACCCTCCCAATTGTGAGTATCTAAATATAAAATATATCTATCACATTTTTCTTTTAATGCCTTTATGCTCTCAGATGAGTAACTTGCTTCTTCGATCAAGTAATACAACAAATTAAATTTCAAGTTTCGATGATCCTGGTTGTCTAAATTAGATCGCATTAGGAATTGATCTATTTCATTTATTGCTTCAATTCTTTCTCCTATCATGTGGTAAGAAAAAGATTTATAAAGACAAGCGAGTGCAGGATTGTCAATTTTTCTTAGCCAGTCATCTAAATATTCTTTCGCTAAATAATTTAAATGATTATCTTGTCTAATGCTCGATAAAGAAACCATGAGAGGCCATGCAGCGTCTATTCCAGAGCCTTTGCTCCTCAAGAATGAAATTTCCTCGATGAGATGTTTTATGAGATGATCATTTAATTTACATGATTTGATAGTCTGCATTCGAGTCAACATAACATTTATAATTTTTTGATAGCTTCTATTAATATTTTCGTCTTCAAATGTTTTCTTTTCCAGCCAATCGATCAATGTGATCCTGGCTGCGTGTCTTAAGTCTTCTTCATCTTCCCAATCTTGGGTTACAATCTTTCTTATTGTTTCACTCTGAATTTCTATTGCCTGAATGCTTTCCCCAAAACTCTCCATGATTTTTTTGTGATTAGAATTTAATTCACCTTGCGGCTTGTATATCAGGTCATGTGTTTTGGCTTGCCAAGCGTCATGTAATAAAGTTTTTATTTGAACCTCACACTTTAATCCTCGCAAGTTTGGACTCCGGGACTCTAATACAAAGTGTTGAGCATGATAACCATTGTTGGTATATCTTTTTGTCTCCTCTTTCCCGCGGTATAGCGATATTTCTAAATTATAGTTTTTACAATTTTTTTTTATTATTTTAAAAACTTTATCTATAGAGTCTTCATAAAAAACGACAATAGATGCACCAATAATATCATGTATATGATGTATCTTTACATTGTTATCTTCCTGTCTCCATCTGGTTAGTTTTAAACTAACTCTTTCTGTTGATTTGAACTCATTTGTTGCATTTCGGTTATCTGCACGACTATAAACTCTGTAAATTTGATCATGTGCATGTTCTGACTTAAGATTAGATAAAAAATTTTTTACATCGGTTAGTAATTTTATGTATCTATCGTTATTATTATAAATAAAATCTTTTATTTCTGCTTTTATCTTGTAACTATCATTATCAGGCATTCCGTTTTACCCTATTAATCATCAAATTTTATTTTTTATTTACGTTCAGATTTCCAAGGAGCGCGTGCTACTGGAATACCGGCGTCGCATGTCTAATTTTAGTCAGTTTTTTAATGTTATCTCAAGAAAATCCAGTCTGAAATCGAAGCAAGAAATACAAACACCCTCCAAATCAAGGAATGTATTATTTGCGTTAGCGATTAAATTCAGTCTCTTAAGCGTTACCAATTAAGACGCCGGCTGCAAATACGATAAGTCCTCCGAGCACCACCTCGAAGGCGGCGCGCAAGAACTTCGTGTCCATATACTTTGCCCGGATCCATGCAATTACCCAAAGCTCTATCATCACCACCAATACGGCGATCGTCGTGGCGATGGTGAAATCCTGTATGAGATAAGGGATGGTGTGGCC
>CAYVJO010000260.1:0-4886 GCA_964451735.1 uncultured Hyphomicrobiaceae bacterium
AAACGCCTTCCGGCAGCCCAGCCTCCAGCAGCAATTCGGCAAGCCGCATCGGGACGGACGGGGCGCGCTCGGAAGGTTTGAGGATGAAAGCGTTTCCACAGGCAAGGGCCGGGGCAGCTTTCCACAACGGGATCATTGCGGGAAAATTGAACGGCGTAATACCCGCGACAACGCCTAGCGGCTGGCGCATAGAATAGATATCGATACCGGGACCGGCCCCTTCCGTGAACTCGCCCTTGAGCAGATGCGGAGCACCGCATGAGAATTCGACCACTTCGAGCCCGCGCTGAATGTCGCCCGCCGAGTCGGCCACGGTCTTGCCATGCTCACAGGAGAGCAGCTCTGCAAGTGGCCGCATCTGCTTTTGCACCAGCTCCAGAAACTTGAACAGCACGCGCGCCCGCCGCTGTGGATTGGTTGCGGCCCAGCCAGGTTGCGCAGCCATGGCGTTCTCGATAACTTGCGTCACCTCCGCGCTTGATGCCAAAGCGACTTTTGCCTGCGTTTCACCTGAATGCGGCGCATAGACGTCGCCATGGCGTCCGCTTCCGCCAGCCACATGTTTTCCCCCGATAAAATGCCCGATTTCCTTCATGCGCCGTCTCCCAACGGGTAGGCCCGTGCCAGAATTTTGTCATAAGAGGTCATTTTGCAGCCGCATAGGGGAATAGGCAAGCGTTGCTGGCATTAGCTCCTACGCCGGTTGCATGGCTGCCATGTCACAACGGGGATTAAGTATCTTCTCCTCTTCATCTAGCCGCCACACTGCGCATATAATGACAGGCTGCTGTTATCTTGACGCGCGATGGAAATGTCGATGCGTTCGGTTGCGGCGTATAACCAGCTGGAGATTTGGCACATGCCTGAAACTCACATCTGGGGAGGCACTGTAAGAAAATTGTGGTTCACGGAAACAGAGAAGTTCCAGGACCATTTGATCAGACTTGATAAGGAAAGCCGCAGAATGCGGTTCGGGATGGCCGTTTCGGATGCGTTTATTAGGACCTATACAGAAGGGACCAACCGATTCCAGAGCGTCATATATGGCTTTTTCGTTGCACGCGAGATGCGGGCCGCAGCGGAGTTGCGCATGATCGGCGATAGCTGGCAAGGCGATGCGGAAGCAGCCTTTTCGGTCGAGGGCGACTACCAGGATTCGGGCGTCGGGACTGAATTGCTCGGCCGGATCATCGTCGCAGCGCGTAATCGCGGGGTGGACCGACTCTACATGAATTGCCTTGCCGAAAATCGGCGAATGCAGCGGATCGCAAAAAAATATCAAGCGGACCTCTATTTCGACCATGGAGAAGTGGTCGGTCAGCTCAAGCCATCATACCCGACGCCTCTCTCTCTATGGAGCGAGGCAATGGACAACAGCAATGGTTTCGTGATGGCCGTGCTGGAATTCCCGCTACAGCGCTTGAGCTCGGCTGCATAGGCGTGACTTGCGCGTATTCTCTGTTTGGGCGGCATTGTTGTTAGCAAAGCTGGCTTAACAAGCGCATCTGACCGAAAAGTGCATAGCGGTTTCGGATAGATCTGGTGTTGAAACCAACAGATGGAGTGCGTTGGCCTACTCTGATTTAAAATCCTGCCTCTAGAGCCCCGTTCTGATGGAATCGGAACGGGGTTCGAAGTTTTTGTTTAAGCGCAATTTCTTCGCAAAACCTGTGTGCACTTTTGCATATTACGTTCCAGATAGTATTGTCCACTCACTACATCGGCGAGGCAAAACCCATTCACAAATTGGCACAAAACAATCATTGCACCGGATGGCCAAGTGGAAAGTTCATGGATTTACCGTTCCGTCATATTGAGCAATGACAAAAAATCGCCCTCAAACCAACAGAATCGTCTCCTAAAGCATGTTTTGGAAGTGAGATGCTTCCAAATTCAAACATTGAAATCTCTTAAAAGGAGTTCATCATGAGCTCGTTCGTTCATTCACTTGCTGGCGCGGCTTTCCTGTTGACAGGCTCTACTGCCGCGATCGCTCAGTATGCAAACGCTCCCGCTGAAGGCCAGTCGGTTCAGGTCGCAGCCACCACAACGACAGATGCATCCAACAGCGTCGTAATTGCCGAGCAACCTCAAAGTCCTAATCGTTCGGGTCTCACTGATAACAGGGACCCCAACGGTGGATATGCTCCGGATAGTACAGCGGCTGCCCGAGTATTCTTCGAGTCCCAATATTAATTATCCCACATCTGCGTATATTGCTGCAATCATTTGCGATTGAGTTGCGTCATCAATGCTGAGCCTATAGAATTCGTCTGGCAGTTAAATTTCGGACGCGGCGAATCCGGTCTATGTTACTTAGGCAACCTAATCAAATAGAATTGCGGCTTACTAAAATCAACAAGTCAACACTGCAAAAATTCCGCTTTGAGACCAGGCTATGGTTGATTTTGCTAAACATGGTTTCACAAGACAAAACATAATCCTTTGCATCAAGATGTTAAGTATCGCTCGTTCATATCTACGATACCAATAGGCACGGCCAGGGAAAATCAGCTCGCAGAAATTCCAAATCCAGGCCAATATTGTCAGAATATGACTTGCCAGCGAACAACGTAACAATGGACCGGTTCATCGCGCGGTCGATCCGATGAACCGGTGCTTTCTTGAGCGCAATCCGCAAAACTGGAAACCGGTTTTGCGAAAAGACTACACCAAAGCATTAAAGTTTGAGCTCCCTTCTGCTTCCATCAGTACAGATAAAGCCCTAGCCCTGAGTCTTTTCGACAGAGCTTTTCTCGTTCAATTCTGTCTCGATCGTGATGAGAATCTCGTCGGGTATGGCAGGCACGAATTTGCCGAGTTCAAAATCTGAGCGTTTGACTGTTGTCGTCGCGCTGAAGCCGAGGGTTGGTTTCTGAGAAAAGGGATGTGCTCCCTTGAAATTCAGTTCCGTGTCGAATGTAACCGTTCTCGTTACGCCCTTGATGGTCAGATCGCCGGTGATTTTGCCAGTGGTCTCTCCGGTCTTTTCAACTTTGGTCGTCCTAAAGCTGATATCGGGGTGCTGGGCGACGTTGAAAAAATCATCAGCCTTCAGATGCTGTGTCAGCTTATCGACGTGCGTCCATAAGCTGTCTGTCTTGGCAGTGATCTCAAGCTTGCTGTTTTCCGGGCTGGCGTCATCGAAAACCAATTCGCCATCGTAATCCAGGATCATACCCGACATCCGGCTCAACCCGAAATGGCTCCAGGAAAAGCGGATTTCGGTATGGGCCTTGTCGAATACATATGTTTCTGCGAGCGCTGCAGTGCTGCTCAAGGCCAAAGCGGCAGTCACGAGGCCAGCGGCCGCAACGCGTCGTAGGTCGGAAAGTTGTCTTCCAATCATGTGTACTCCTTTGTCTGCTTGAGATGGGTGGGCCATATGAGAGTTTCGGAGATAGCTACCCAAAGGCGTTTTGGGAAGGGCGGCCAGTTATCACGGCCCCTCGCAGGCGATCAACTTTATGCGAGATTGAGGCTCATCCCGCCATCGACCATGATGCCTTGGCCGGTGGTATACGCGCTGTCGTCACTGGCAAGGAACAAGGCGACGCGGGCGACTTCCTCGGGCGTCCCGAAGCGGCGAGCGGGAATTTGCGCGAGCAGGCCTTTGGAGACTTGCGGGTGGTCCGTATAGCGGCTGGTCATCGCGGTCGGGATAAATCCGGGGCACATGTAATTGACGCGGATGCCATAGGGCGCAAATTCTACGGCGAGAGAACGCGAGAGGCCCGCGATTGCAGCTTTGGCCGTGGAATAAGCGGAAAGCTGACGCAAATGCCGGGCCGCCATGATGGATGACAGATTGACGACCGCAGCGCCCTTCGCCGCGATCAGCAAAGGCAGCGCGGCGCGGGTTACGCGGATCGTGCCCCACAAATGCGGATCGAGGACTGCCGACCAGTCGGCGTCTTGCATATGCCGGAAATCGGCCCGCATCAGGTTGCCGGCATTGTTGACAAGAATGTCGAGCCGGTCTCCGACGGACTTGACCGCCTCGACCATAGACCGGACATTGTCCTCCTTGGTCACGTCACCGCGCACAAATGCAGCACGACCACCCGCACCCACGATCTCAGCCGCGCCGGCCTCGATCGGGTCAGCATTCAGGTCCGACAGTACAACGGTTGCGCCCTCAGCCGCGAAAAGCTTCGCCATGGCAAGCCCGAGACCGCCACCCGCGCCGGTGATCAGTGCGATTTTGTCATTGAGACGACTTTGGGACTCAGGCACAGGGGAGCGCATCGCGTTTAGAGAGTGCTAACGGCCAGCTAAGAATAATAATTTAATTGCTGTATCAGCGGAAGATTTGGCCCGGAAATCGTAAAAATGCCAAGTAAAAAGCACATCAGAGTTTTAACCACATTCCCCTCCGTTTTCATATTGGAATCAGATTGGGCGGCAGCAGGGCTCAAACGCAGGTGAGAACGAAATTGCATAATAACTCAAGCCATTACAATATACATGCCGGATACGCAAGCCGCTAAAGCACCTGCTATCGTCTTCCAGCTCATTGTCCTGCAGTGACTTGCTCCATATCGGCTGTAAACTTGGAAGTTATCGCGGCCCTTCTTCATGGGCAGGCCCGGTTGCGTTCGGTCGAGTGCCTGGATCTGCGACTTCCCATCGACCGAAAGCACCACCGCATGGGCCGGTCTCGGCCACGATCGCAGAGGTGCCCAGACCCTCGCTGCTCAAAAGCATGATCCGCGCCCGCCAGACGCGTTTCGTGGGCTCTTGGGGTCCGCGGCGATAGCGCGCAAGCACTGCCGATCGCCGGGAGATACTGTGAAGGAGATGTCGCTGCGCATAGGACAGACTCGCATGCCATCAAGCAAAGGGGAATCCCAAGTCGGACTCTTTTGATCCGATCAATCCACTAG
>CAYVJO010000261.1:0-1401 GCA_964451735.1 uncultured Hyphomicrobiaceae bacterium
ATCTCCCATCTTCCTCTGCTCCACCCATCTGACCTGTTTAGTATTCAGCTCAACAGGTTATGAGCCCGGGTTTGTAGTCTGGGATATCAAGACCTGAAGAAGTACAAGTTATCCCAAATCTTATAAGACCTCAGGGGAGAGGCAAGAAAGGAGAGGCAGACTGGAGGCAGCCACCACATTGCACAGGAAGCCACAACATTGTTGTGGGTGCATGTAAGTTGTGAAATTGCCTAGTGAGACAATTTGTAAGCCCTTGAAAGAGAGGCATACTTGTCAATACCTTAAAAGGGTAGGATACCTTTTAAGAAGAGATTATCTTAACTAAAGATCTTCTAATTTCCAGCTGAGAGCACCAGCACCTCAGCACCTACCTGCACATCCTCCCTTACTTTGCCAACAGCCTAAGCCCTTGTGCCCAAGTCAAGGCCAGCTCAGCTATGGAGTCAGATTCTGGGCTCAGCAAGAGGAGGGCAGCACCTGTGCTGACAAGAGAGAACCATGAGGCCTGGTTCAAGTTGATGAGAGTACACCTGGAGTCAAAGCAGGTTGACTGGGTCTTGGATGAAATTGTGAGGGACATACCTCCACCCACACCATCTGCATCATCAGGAGGATCATCACCTGCCCTGGATCAAGCCATGAGGAGATCAGCATACAGGAGGCACAATGCAACAGCCCTGTATGAGATTTACATCTGCCTATCAGAGGATGACCAGGAAATGACCCAAGAGATGGTACACTCCAAGGAGGTGTGGGAGTGGGCTGAAGCCAAGTACAAGAGGAGACTTCTGGCAACTGGGAGAAGCCTACTTCAGCAATACACAAATTTCACCATGACCATGGAGCAGTCTGTGGATGAGGCCTGGCAAGAGCTCAGTTCCATTGCAAGGAAGGCTGTGTCCATCTCACCTCAGTTTAAAGAGATCAAAACTGAGGAGAGGAAGATCCAGCAGCTCCTTGCTGCTCTGCCAGATTCATTCAGTTCCATCAGGGATGGGATTGATACCAGGGCTGACTTAAGCCCACAAGACATCCTCAGCATTCTCAGGGAGAAGCAGGAGTCCATGATCCAAGAGACAGCCATGTTTGCCAGGAAGAACTTTGGGAAGAAACCTGTCATATGCCACCTTTGTGAGGGTAACCATTTCATTAAAGAGTGCCCAAGTCTCCCTTTGGCCAAGCAGACTGTCAAGGACAAGAAGGGCAAGCAAGGCCCACCAGCCAGAACAAGATCCCCCAGAGCAAGATCCCCACTAAGAAGGAGGCCAACATCACCAAGCAGGGACCTCCAGAAAGCTGTGGATCAGCTCCAGAAGATCCTCCAGGGCTTGACAAAGGACCACAAGAAGGGAGCTTCCCCTAGGAACTTCAAAAGGGCCCATGTCTCCCAGGAGGATTCCC
>CAYVJO010000261.1:1411-4862 GCA_964451735.1 uncultured Hyphomicrobiaceae bacterium
CCCAACCTCTATTATCAGAGTCAGAGTCTCCATCAGATAATGATGATGTTGATGAGGTTGCCCACTCAACTGTGGAAGCAAAAGGCAAGTATCCCTCCTCAGAGTGGCTACTTGATTCCTGTGCTTCCTCCCACATGACTGACCAACCATCCCTCTTCAGAACACTGATACCTCTTGGCAGGATCAGGTGGATTAAGGTTGGGGGTGGCTTCCTGAAAGCCACCCATGTTGGGAATGCAGTAATGGGAGGGAAGGCTGGAAAACAGATTGTCCTGGAGAATGTTCTCTTTGTCCCTGGTCTTGGAGTTAGTCTTGTGTCTTGGAATCAGTTCAGCAAGCAGTTTGCTGTGCAACCACCCAGCTTCACCCTTAAATCCCTGTCTGGAAAGCCAGTTGTTCAGACTAAGGTCCAGGGAGGGGTCCCATTCATTCACTCTCTGTCAGAGGACCTTGAGCAACTTGCCTGTGTTGCCCAGGACACTAGTGAATCATGGGGCTATGCTATGGCTGCTGCTGAAGATCAGTGGGAGCTCTGGCATAGAAGATGTGCACACCTTGGTAAAGGCTTGCTTAGGAACTTGCACAGAGTTACAGACAAGAAGGAACCCATTCCTGTTCCAAGTGAGCCACACAGTTGCAAGGTCTGCTCACTTGCAAACATGAGAAAGTTCAAGGGAGCTGTTGCAGAGAGAAAGAATGAGAGGCTTTCCCTTGTCTCTATTGATCTCTGTGGTCCTTTTGATGGGGCAATCTCAAGGCTTGGCTTCAAGTACTGGCTTGAGATTGTTGACAACTTCTCCAGAAAGAAGTGGGTTGTCCCATTAAAGGCAAGGACAGATGCTCCAAAAGCTCTTCAGGAATGGAAGCTGAAGGTAGAAAGGCAGTCCAGGTGCCTTCTATCCTCAGTCAGAAGTGATGGTGCAAGGGAGCTACTTGCTCTACTAAGGCAGTGGGAGAAAGAGTTTGGCATCCAGATGCAGACAACTGAAGCCTATAACTCTTTGCAAAATGGTGTGGTAGAAAGGTCAATCCAGACCTCTGAGCAAACTGTAAGAGCTATGCTCCAGGACTCTGAGATGCCAGTTGAGTTCTGGCCTGAAGCTCTGCTTGCTCAGGCAGAAGTAAGGAACAGACTACCAAATGGACCAAGCATTGATGGGGTGACAATCTCACCTGAGGAGGCTTTCACAGGCACTGTCCCATCAGTTGACCACTTCAGAGTCTGGGGATGCAAAGCAGTAGTCTATGTTGACCCAAGATCCCAACCTCAGGGCTCTAGGAGAGACAAATTGATGAACAGGGGGAAAGAAGTTGTGTTTGTGGGCTATTGTGAGGGCACTACAAAGCAATGGTCTTTCTGGGAGCCTGACATGAGAGCTATCAGGGCTAGCAGTCAGGTTGACTGGTTTGAAGATGAGAAAGGAGGGCGACTTAACCTGGGTATCTCAACCACAAACCAGTCCAACAAGGCCCCACAAAGGAACCCTGTAGGAAGGCCAAAGCGCTCTACTCCGGCTCCTGTTCCCCAACCACTACCAAAGCATCCTGCACAACCTCAGGCACAGCCCAGGCCACTACCTCAGGTACAACCCTGGCCAGAGCCACCCCTTGTGCATACTCCTCCACCTCCAAAGGAAAATGATAAGGAACAGAAGGTTGAAGACAAAGCAGAGGATAGAGAAGTGCCAACTCAAGAGGAGCTACCTCAACAGACAGCAGGCCAAAAGAGGCCAAGGGAGCCAGATGAAGACAATGACATTGAGCATGAGGCAAAGCACCATAGGGCCTTTATTGCACAGATGTTCCAACTGGACCCATCAATGAGTTGGATTGAGGAAATCTTGAATGATGTGGAAGAACATGCATTTGCTGCTGTTGGGCAGGCTATTGCTTACCAGCAGGAAGTGCCAATCCCAAAGACCTACAAGGCAGCTGTGGAGGACCCAAAATGGGGCCATATGTGGAGGGAAGCTATCCAGAGAGAGCTAATTGCTCTAGAAGGCAACAATACCTGGGAGCCAGTTGTTCCTCCAAGGGGAGCAAACCTGGTAACTTCAAAGTGGGTGTTTGATGTTAAGAGAAAGATCAGTGGAGCCATTGAAAAGTTCAAGGCAAGACTGGTTGCAAGAGGATTCTCACAGAAGTATGGAGTTGACTTCCAAGAGACATTTGCACCAACTGTCAGGCATGACACTCTGAGAGTGTTTATGGCAGTAGTGTGTGAACAGGACCTGGAGATGCACCAGATTGATGTGAACAATGCTTTCACAGAGAGCAGCCTTCTTGAAGACATCTACATGGTTCCACCCCCAGGAGTTGACATCCCACCAAACATGGTCCTTAAGGTCCTCAGAAGCTTGTATGGCCTAAAGCAGGCAGCCAGGGACTGGAACAAGCTCTGTGTGGCAAAGCTGGAACAGATTGGATTCATTCAGTCACAAGTGGATCCATGCCTTCTCCTCCACAGACAAAGGAACATCATGATCCTAACTCATGTGGATGATATTCCTATTGCAGCCCCAAGACTGTCAGATGTTCAATGGTTCAAGACTGAATTTGGAAAGGTGTTCAGAATCAAGGACCTAGGTGAACCTGAAAAGATTCTTGGAATGAGGATCACAAGAGACAGGCGCCAAGGGACACTGAAGCTGGACCAAGGACACTACATCCAGACCAATCTTGCAAAGATGAACATGACCAGCGACAAGGCTACACCAACACTTTCTCCAATGGACAGCTATGAAGACCTTAAGCCAACTAGCAAACTGGATAAGAGATGTGACAAGCAAGAGTACCAGAGCTACAATGGTACTTGGATGTGGCCAATGACAATGACAAGACCAGACCTTGCATTCCCCCTTGGAAGGACAAGTTCATATGTTGCAGATCCTTCAAAGCAACACATGAAGGCACTGAAGAAGCTCACCAGATACCTGAGATCATTCCCGGACCTTGGATTGATGTTTAGAAAAGGTGGAGGCCCCCTTCAAGGATACTCAGACTCTGACTATGCCATGGACAAGGCAGACAGAGTGTCAATTCTAGGACATGTATGGTTCCTCTGTGGATCGCCAGTGTCTTGGATGAGTAGGAAGCAGAAATCTGTTGCAACATCAACCATGGAGGCAGAGTACATGGCTATGTGCTCTGCAGCAAAGCAATCACAGTTCCTTGCTGCAGTTCTCAGGGAAATGAGATGCCCAGAGCTGATTGGGGACTGTCCTTTCCAACCAACAGTGAAGACAAACAGGAGTACAGTGGACAGGTTAAGACCAGTGAAGCTTATGGGGGACAATCAAGCAGCTCTAACCCTTGTCAAAGATGCACACATTCATGAGAGGTCAAAGCACATTGATGTCGCGTACAACTATGTCAGGGATCTCTGGTGGCAGAAGAAGATTGCAGTGGAATACTGCCACTCTCTACGGGTCCCCTGCTAAAAAATGAGCGA
>CAYVJO010000262.1:0-1682 GCA_964451735.1 uncultured Hyphomicrobiaceae bacterium
TTGCGAGCGTCGCGAGGTGGATTTTGGTGGGTGCCGGTGTCAGGCGCTGGCGTTGACTGGTGAAGCCGTGAATGCTGATCCGGTTTGCGCTAAATCCCCCTTCAACGCCGAGATTACGGCTCTCGCAGCCAGCGAAGCGCAATCTCCGCCCCCAGCTTTCATCTTCAGGCGTTATCAAAAATCCCTAAGTTGATGCAATAATCTTTGATCCGGTGGCCCATCCCTCCTTATATCTTGAAACATGGGAACGATTTCTCACGCCCAGGTTCTCATTGAACAGGAGAGCACCATGTCCGAACCACTTACGACCGGCCAGTGCCTTTGCGGGGCTGTCCGCTACTCTATTACTGGCGCGCCTTTGCGCATGGCGCATTGCCACTGCCTCGATTGTCAGCGGGCCTCGGGCGCCGGTCATATGTCCGTCGCCTTTTTCAAGGCAGAACAGGTCGAGATTACCGGCGAAACCAAAGCCTACCCGGTTACCGCAGAAAGCGGCAACATCAACAGCCGCTACTTCTGCCCCTTGTGTGGCGGAAGGGTCGCAACCGAGAATTCCGCCCGCCCAGGCATGATCGGCGTAACGGTCGGCAGCATGAACGAAAAAGACTGGTTCGCGCCTCATGCCGTCGTGTTTACGCGCCATCGCGAAAGCTGGGACCAAACACCTCTCGACGTCCCGAATTTTGAGGGGATGCCGAGAGCGGCAAAGTAGGCGCTGTCCATGCCGTACCGTAACTCGCGAGGACTTTCATGACGTTTCAGGAAGCCCTCGCACAGCAGCCTGAATGGGTCCAGATCTGGGTCAATTGGATGGGCTTCGTCCTTATTGGCTCATTCGCGGCGCTAATGTTTTCCAGGGCCACACGGCGTGACGCGCTGATTATTCTGGCAGTCAACATCCCGAATTTCCTTGTCATGCAATGGCTTTACGGCCAACTGGGCTATGTACGCCTGCTCGGCGTGGCGCATGTCATCTTCTGGACGCCGTTGACGGTCTATCTCATCTTCCGCATGCGCGATTCGGCAATCGCCGCCCCATTCCGGCAGGTGCTATTGCTCTTGATCTCGACAATGATCATCTCGTTGGGATTTGACTATGTGGACGTTGCGCGCTACCTGCTCGGAGAACGCGATCCGCTTACGGTGGCCGCCGCCGTGCGATAGCCTTGGCCTCGCGTTCTGTACTCGGATCAGAAACGGCTGACGGATAGCCGTGTGCAAAGGTTGAGATATGCGAGTGACCGATCCTGATATGATGTGTTTACGGCCTGTGCGTCGAATTGCAGCGCTTATTGCGCTTGCGCTCGGGCTAAATGCCCCGGCCGCCATGGCGGCGAGTTGCGGCAACAGCGCCGCCGGCTTCGACGCCTGGCTTTCCAGTTTCAAAAGTGAGGCCGCTGCGCAAGGCATTTCCCAGCGCACGATTGACCGCGGACTGACCGGCGTTACCTATCATAGCCGCGTCATTCAGCTCGACCGGGGCCAGCGCTCGTTCAAGCTGAGCTTCGAGCAATTCTACGCACGCCGCGTCTCAAGCGGCCTGATCTCGAAAGGCCGTGCTCTGATGAAGCAGCACGCAGCGACACTGGCTAAGATAGAAGAGCGCTTCGGGGTGCCACCCGCGGTGATCATCGCGATCTGGGGGCTGGAGACCGGGTACGGACGCGATAGCGGCAATTTCG
>CAYVJO010000262.1:1692-4846 GCA_964451735.1 uncultured Hyphomicrobiaceae bacterium
CATCCGGTCGCTTGCAACGCTCGCCTTTGACTGCCGCCGGTCGGACTTCTTCCGCAAGGAGCTGATCGCGGCTCTTCAGATTGTCGAGCGCGGCGACAAGACGCCAGGCGAAATGCGAGGCGGCTGGGCGGGCGAGATCGGGCAGACGCAATTTCTTGCCTCATCCTATGTGAAATATGCGGTTGACTTCGATGGGAACGGCAAACGCGATCTGGTGCGAAGCGTTCCGGATCTGTTGGCTTCAACCGCGAATTACCTGAAGGCAAAGGGTTGGCAGCGCGGCCAGAGCTGGGGGCCGGGGACAGCGAATTACGGCGTCATACGCGAATGGAACAAGGCGTCCGTTTACGTGCAGACCATCGCTGTCATGGCGGACAAGCTTGTGGGGAATTCGTGATCCGCCCGTGCCGCTTTACTCCTACACAGACGAAGTCATGAAAGAGAAACGCAGGTGAAGCTTTTTTGGTCGAACGCCTCTCCATACGCTCGAAAGGTGAGGATGGTGCTCGCGGAGCGCAGCCTTCAAAGCCTCGTGCAGGAAATTATGGTGGATGTCTACGCCGATCCGCCCGAGCTGATTGCGGTAAACCCGCTCGGAAAGATCCCGGCGCTCGTCACAGATGACGGCTTTGCACTCTTCGACAGCCCCGTGATCTGCGCTTATCTGGATGCGTATCCTCAAGCGCAGGGAGAGCCGTTGCTACCCCATTCAGGGCAGGAGCGTTGGCTCGTCTTGCGGGCAGAAGCTTACGGCGACGCGATGATGGATCTGGGACTGGCTCTCATGAGCGAAAAACGCAAGCCTGATGGGGAGGAATCGCCAACTCTGGCCGCGCGCCACCGCGGTCAGCTTCTGCGCGCGCTCGACGCCGCGCCGGAAACGCTACGCGCGATTTCGACGGAACTCACGATCGGTCACCTGGCCATGGCTTCCGCGCTCGGCTATCTCGATCTCCGCCATGGCGAGTTGAACTGGCGAGAAGGGCGGACTGAGCTCGCGGCCTGGTACGCGGAGATCGCAAAACGGCCGAGCGTCGTTGAAACCGCGCCATTATAGCCGGATGACCCACAAATTCGCCTGAATAAATCAATTTATGATTGTATAAGATACAAGCCTTATACCATTTCAGGTTGCGCTGGTTCATAGTCCTGCTAAAGCATGATCAGAAAAATTGAACACGGGCTTTTTTGAAAACCGTGCACAAACGATCAGATAGATATCAGGATCGTTTCGTCATGAAATTATCCTGAAATGAACGCCATTTCATTTCATCAGAACAGTGATGATTGCAACCTACGCTTCTTCCGCACTCACCAAAACACAAAGCGCATATCTGGACCTTTTGGAAAAAGTCATACTAAATGCAGTATGCCCGGAAAACGGCGCGCGCATTCATCATCTCGTGGCCCTTTTGACTGGCAAAGAAGCCCCGCCGAAAATGGATCGCAATACGCTTTTGGCAGAGCTGGTTTCCTTGCATAGGCAAAACCCCGAGGTCGCGGAGGCGCTCGACGACCTTTACGCTTCCCGCAATTGGTGGACGAAAACACTCGGCTTTCCCTTTTCCATGATCGGACCTCAGCGGCTTCGGAATGTGCGTTGGTCGGCGGAGACCGTCATCCGTGAACGGATTCCTGGGGCCATGGTAGAAACGGGCGTCTGGCGCGGCGGTGCATGCCTGATGATGAAAGGCGTCATGCGCGCTTTGGGCGAGACCCGCGCACTTTACCTTTGTGACAGTTTCGACGGCTTGCCAATCGTCGAGTCTGGCCCGGACCAGCCGCTCAGGCTTCATGAAAACCCGCTACTAACCGCGCCTCTCGAAGATGTCCGTTCCCATTTCGAAAGGCTAGGGCTTCTCGACGAGCATGTACACTTCGTCAAGGGCTGGTTCAGCGACACAATGGGAGACGTCTGCGCCGCCACCGCCGATGGCATCGCGGTGCTGCGTCTAGATGGCGACTATTACAAATCAACCATGGAAGTCCTCGAACCGCTCTATTCGCGAGTTTCCGAAGGCGGTTTCGTTATAATCGACGATTATTACGTATACGATCAATGCAGGCTGGCGGTCGATGAATATCGCGCCGCTCACAGCATCGTTGATCCCATCATCGAGATCGACGGTATGGGCGTTTATTGGCGTGTCGGCTCTGCGGGAACACGGCTTTAAAGGAGGATCAGAAAAAGGGACACCGGTTTTTCTGAAGATCCTGCGTAGGCGCATCGATAGAGATTAAGATTTTTCAATTAGAACGCCAGACTTCATATCAGACCCGGCTATCGCACTCTCTATATATATTGGTTTCAGCATCGGATTTGCGCGAAAACCGCTGCGCGGTTTTCGGTCCGATGCTCTAAGCCTAATCAGTCCTAATAGTAACCGAACGGGGCTCTAACTTTTGTTTTGGCGTAATCTTTTCGCAAACACGGTTTCCACTTTTGCGGATTGCGCTCAAGAGCCTGATCTAGCCCCTTCTGACAGTCGCGCCTGAATCCTCATCCATCCCGAAGGATGCGTAGTGCGAGATCTCCCCCAGTGACGTTCTGCAAGCCATAGATCATCAAGAGAAAGACCACGGCCAGACCAACATACCATGCGCCGCCGACGATCAGTCCATCGCGGTTTAGGGGCGGTTTCCGCTGAAGCCCTCCCTCCAGCATGCGCTTGCGTTCGAAATAGATCTCCAACATTCCGAACGCGAAGAGAATCGCGACAAAGTAGACCCGCATATAGACGGTAAGCGCCAGTACAAGCCCGCCGGCCATGATCAAATAGAGCATCTGTCCGCCCGGCGCGACCGAAATTAAAAGCGAGTTGGTCAACCTGCCGCCATCAAGCGGGTAAATCGGCAGAAGGTTGAACAGATTGACGAGTGCGATGAAAGCCACTACGCCAGCCCAGAAGGGCTCCTGTGTAACGAACCAGATGAGAGACGGCGGAATGGCGCTGAGCAGCCCCCAGCTGGGACCCATCGCGGTGATATAAACGTCCTGCCATTCGCTCTTGGCGCGCTCACCGATAGCCGCACCGCCAAAAAGAGGAATGAAGTAGAAGCCCGGCGTCGGCATCCCTGTCCGGCGCATCGCCCAGACATGCCCAAGCTCATGAATGCCAATCGCCCACATGATAGCGACGGCGAATTCCCAGGT
>CAYVJO010000263.1:0-4839 GCA_964451735.1 uncultured Hyphomicrobiaceae bacterium
GGTCGCTTCTGTGATGAAAACATCGCACTTGGTAAGTTCAAAGGGCTCGCAAGTGGGGTCCGGACGGCGTTTATAATCGCCAGAGGCGACGGCTCGCGCGCCTTTATATTCGATGAGAACCTGCGCACTGCCAAGAACATGACCTGCAGGCAACAGCGTCACCCGCGTATCCCCGACATTGACGTATTCCCCATAGGCCACTGCCTGGCTGGAGCCTGCGAATCTTTCGCCATAACGCGCGGCCATGATCGCAAGGGTTTCCCCTGTCGCCAGCACCACGCCGTGGCCGGGTCTAGCGTGGTCGGCATGACCATGCGTTACGATGGCGCGCTCGACCGCCCTCGTCGGATCTATGAATGCGCGCGCGGGCGGGCAGTAAAGCCCCTCGGGCCGCACTTCGAGCCAGGCGCTGGGATAGAGTATGTCGGTTAGGGTCACGCGCGCATAGATGGGGCCTGAGCGAGAGCGCTCAAGGAGCGCCCATCCATTTTCACCTGCGATAAGTACACTCCGTGTTGGCCTGGCGGGGTTCACACCGGAGCATTCTTGTTAAATCAGGCTGTCCAGCACCGGTTTATCGTGAAGCCGTCCGAGCAGCGCCGTAATTCGCTACGACTCTAACCTGAGTTCCTATGCTGGCAACACTTGCGAGGTGAATAACGTGATGGTTCATCATCCTGAAACAGCCCGAGGACGCAGCTTGTCCAATGGTTCTTGGATCATTTGTCCCGTGAATACGATAGAGCGTGTTTCCAAGATAAAGCGCTTTAGCACCAAGCGGATTTCGGATGCCCCCAGTCATTTTTTTCGGCAGATAGGGCTCGCGCTTGCGCATTTCCTCAGGCGGATGCCAATCCGGCCAGGCGGCGATGCGGCTGATGCGCTCCGTGCCGGTCCAATTGAAACCCTCGCGGCCCACGGAAACGGGATATTCGTAGGCTTTGCTGCCTGGCAAGGTGAACAGCAATCTGCGACCAGCAGAATCAAGGATGATTTGGCCGGCGGGTTCAACTTTTGCAAGGGATATGACTTGTGGAGCCTGAGGAGCGATATCAGGCTGTGCCCCACCTTCCATGAGTTCCGGGAAAGGCTCCCGATATACGGTACGTCTCTCCTCGCGTTGCCGTTCCAGACGTTGCTGCTCGCGAAGCAAATCACTTCTGAAAACAGGCTGTCCGTCGGACCATCCTTCAATAGCCAAGGCATGAGGCGTATTCATCGCCGTCATCGCGGGTAAGGCCAAGATCGCGGTTAACACAATGCGTCTACAAGTCACAATCGTCCCCTCTACCAAACATATTCCCCATTAGTGCCATTAAGACCATCATGACGCTAATCCAAGGCTCCGTCACCATAAACCGGCGTGACAATGGGTCACTTAGTCAACATGCAAAAGTCTTACATGTTTCAATAGTCAACTTCTTGTGTTCTCTCGTGGGCTGTCAAGCCCAGACTGGGATGCAGCATACCAACCGACATGACCTGCCACATGAACATATTCTTTTTAACTGGTAAGAATTGTATCGGCAGGACATTAACGTAAAGTAGCGGTCTCACCCGCATGAACAGCGCGAAAATTCGGCTGAAAACTCAATCCGCTGCGCCGGATTACGTCGAGCGCTGGTTTGCGGATAAAGGCTGGACGCTTCGGGCCTATCAGCGTCAGATGATCGGTGCGTTCGCCGAGGGACGCTCCACCCTGCTCATCGCGCCAACAGGCGGCGGCAAGACACTGTCAGGTTTCCTGCCCTCCCTGATCGACATACAGGAAAGCGCGGCCTCGGGGCTCCACACGATCTACCTTTCGCCGCTCAAGGCGCTTGCCAACGATATCGAGCGCAATCTGCACGGCCCCGTCGCCGAAATGGGCCTGAGCGTGCGCGTCGAAAGCCGCACTGGCGACACGCCTCAATCCAAACGCAAGCGCCAGCGCGAGCGTCCCCCGCATATTCTGCTGACAACGCCTGAGTCGCTGATGCTGATGCTGTCCTACGCCGAAGCGCGCACGCTTTTCGGGCAAGTGCGTTCGGTAATCGTGGATGAGGTACACAGCTTTGCGCACACAAAGCGCGGCGATTTCACCGCACTTGCACTGTCCAGGCTCGCTACTTTCGCCCCGGACCATCTCCGTTTCGGGCTGTCGGCGACGGCTGCGCACCCTGAAAAGCTGGCGGAATGGCTGCTTACGGCGGGAAATCCGGCTGCGATCCTCGATGCGGGTCTGGCGATGAAGCCCAAGGTCCGGATTATGAAGGTCAAGAACCGAATGCCATATGGCGGGTTCATGGCGCAATACGCCGTTCCAGACATTTACGACATGATCAAGACCGCGCGCACCTGCCTCGTCTTCGTCAATACGCGGGCGCAGGCGGAATTGCTCATGCAAATGCTCTGGGAGGTGAACGAGGACTCGCTCCCCATCACGGTCTATCACGGCAGCCTCAACCGGGAGCAACGACGCAAGACTGAAGCCATGATGGCGGCGGGCAAACTGCGGGCGGTGGTCGCGACGGCGGCGCTGGAGCTGGGCATAGACTGGGGCGATGTCGATCTGGTCATCCAGGTCGGCGCTCCCAAGGGCGTTAGTCGTCTGCTTCAACGAATTGGACGCTCAAACCATCGTCTCGACGAGCCGAGCCAGGCTTATCTCGTTCCTTCGAACCGTTTTGAGGCCCTCGAATGCCATGCCGCTCTGGCCGCCATCGCCAAAGGCGCGCTTGACGGCGACGACGTCTCCTTGGGCTCGCAGGACGTCATCATTCAGCACATCGTCAATTGCGCCTGCGGTGAAGCCATCGCTCCGGATGAGATTTACGCCGAGGTCACGCGGACGCTCCCCTATCGGCGGCTTCAACGTGAGCAATTCGACCGGCTGTTCCGCTTCGCCATCGACGGCGGCAATGTACTCGCCCATTACGATCGTTTCAGACGGCTCCGGCAAACCAAGGATGGGCGATATGTCGTCGCCTCGCAAGCCGTCCGCCGCCGCCACCGGATGAATGTCGGTGTTATCGTAGAAGCGGCTCGGCTGAAGGTAATGAAGCTGAACAAGACCGGCAAGACGGGACGCATGCTTGGTGAGGTTGAGGATTATTTCGCGCAAGGGCTGACAGCAGGTGATACGTTTATCTTTGCCGGCGAGTTGCTTTCCTTCGTTCGCATCCGCGATTTGATCCTTGAAGCGCGCCCCGCCAACGGAGGACAGCCCAAGATTCCGGCCTATGCAGGCGGGCAGATGCCGCTTTCGACCTTCCTTGCTGACGGTGTTCGCCATGTGCTCAGCACACCATCCCTATGGCGGCGCTTGCCGGGCGATGTCCGCGAATGGCTTCAATTGCAACAGCAATTCTCGATTATACCACCCGGCGATATGATGTTGATCGAACATTTCCCGCGCCGCCGCTTGCGCTACACTCTGTTTTATACATTCGAGGGCCGACGAGCGAACCAGACTCTGGGCCTTCTCGTCACGCGCCGTATGGAACGGCTGGGCCTCAAACCGATCAGCTTCACGCTCAGCGATTACGGACTGTCCATCGCCAGCCTCGAAGAGATTGGGGAAGAAACGGCAAAAGGGCTGCTCTCACCGGATATTCTGGGTGATGATCTGGAAGAATGGATCATGGACGCCGCAATGTTGCGGCGCTCTTTCCGGCATGTGGCGACAGTGGCGGGACTTGCCGAGCAGCAACATGCAGGCGCACGCGCGACGATGAAACAGCTCACAGTGAGCACCAATCTCATATATGACGTTCTACGTCGTCACGAGCCGGACCATGTATTGCTAACCGTTGCCCGGCGAGATGCGGAAAGGGAACTGCTCGATTTGAAACGCCTGGCTGACATGCTGACCCGATTTTCGGACCGGCTGCTTTATCGCGCACTCGACCGGGCTACGCCGCTTTCGATTCCTGTAATCACGGAAGTTCGTACCGAGCAGGTCCAGGGGGCAGGTGTTGAGATGCTACTGGCTCAAGCCCAGATGGCGCACGAGGCGGAGGAGATGATCGACGATGTCCGCGCGGCCCTCGCTTAAGGCCTCGCCCTGCCAGACCCGGATGGAACTGGTCTTTGCAGGCGAGACTATGATCCTCGACGCCAGCGGCGCTCTGTTCTTTCCGGAACACACACTCCTCGCAGTGTCCGATCTGCATTTGGAAAAGGGCTCATTTTTCGCTGCGCGCGGCAATCCAATGCCCTGCCTCGACACGCGCGATACTTTAGAACGGCTGTCCGCGGCTATCGAATGCTATCGTCCGAAATCGGTTGTCAGCCTTGGCGACAGTTTCCATGACCGGCACGCAGCGGATCGGATCGCGCCGCGTGACGCTGCGCTTTTACATCGGCTTGTTTCAGGCGTCGAAGCCTGGATATGGGTGACGGGGAATCACGATCCGCACATCGCGCCTCGTTTCGAGGGATTTTCCGCATCGGTATATCAGGTTGGGTTGATTCATTTATCCCACAGGCCAGAGGATGCCAAACCGCCGCTGATCGCAGGCCATTATCACCCCAAGCATAGGCTGCGCGCAACGCACCGAACTGTTTCAGGTCCCTGTTTCGTGCTTGGACCGGACATGATGCTGATGCCAGCCTTTGGCGCTTACACAGGCGGGCTCGATGTGCTCAGCGAACCGATCGCATCCCTTTTCAGCCGCACACCCAATACACGCTGGCATATTCTTCTCTATGGCAAAAAGCTTTGGCTATTGCCGTAAGGCTTCCGTCGCGACCAATATCCCGATCAATAAGCAACAAGCGTATCATGCATTGAAGGCCGAAAACCGCGACTTGACGCTTCACCGGGCCATCCTTATAGAATCCAAATGATAGGCGGAG
>CAYVJO010000264.1:0-4551 GCA_964451735.1 uncultured Hyphomicrobiaceae bacterium
CGAGAGTGAATTTCGCTCGGTCCGGATCGATCTGGCGAAATTCACTCTCGTCGGCGCTACTACTCGAACCGGCCTTCTGACCACGCCGCTGCGCGACCGTTTCGGTATTCCGATCCGGCTGAACTTCTATACCGAGGAAGAGCTGGTCGATATCGTCACGCGGGGTGGCCGCGTGCTTGACGTTAGCCTGACGCCGGATGGCGCACGCGAGGTTGCCCGCCGGTCCAGGGGCACTCCGCGCGTGGCAGGACGCCTTTTGCGCCGTGTCCGTGACTTTGCCGCCGTTGCTGGAGCCCGCGAGATCGACGTGGAGGTCGCCGACCGCGCGCTCAGCCAGCTTGAGGTGGACAACCATGGTCTCGACGGCATGGACCACCGCTATCTGCGCTGCATCGCGGAGAATTATGGCGGCGGTCCTGTCGGCATCGAAACGATCGCTGCCGCTTTGAGCGAGTCCAAGGATGCGCTTGAAGAGACGGTGGAGCCCTATCTGCTGCAACAGGGCTTCATGGGCAGGACGCCGCGCGGCCGGGTGCTGACGCTGAAAGCTTTCCGCCATCTTGGCGTTGCCGCCCCGTCCGCTCCAAGCGGCAGCCAGATGTTTCTGTTCGACCCGCAGTCCGAGGCCGATGACTGAGCGCTTTGAACCGAAGTGGCCCGATCTTGCAGGCAGGATCGACGGCAACCGCCATACCCTGCCCATCCGGGTCTATTTCGAGGACACCGATTTTTCCGGGTTCGTCTACCACACAAGCTATTTGCGCTGGTGCGAAAGGGGGCGTTCCGACCTCCTGCGTCTGATCGGTGTCAGCCATGGCGATCTTTTCAGACCGGATACAAGCGCCGCCGTGGCGCCCTGCGCTTTTGTCGTCCGGCGAATGGAAGTTGATTATCTGCGCCCAGCAAGCATCGACGAAGTGCTTGAAGTCATAACAGAATGCGTCGAGGCGGGCGGTGCCAGCCTTACGCTTGCGCAGCAAATCCAGCGCAATGAAAAGGTCCTCTGCCGCGTAACCGTCAAAGTCGTGCTGGTCAACCTGGACGGACGCCCCCAACGCGTGCCGAAAGCCATAACAGAGCTTATGAAACTTTAAGCGAACAAAAACACTTATAAAGTGTATATCGCTTGATTTCCCGCAAAAGTTTAGACAAAATCCCGCCAGGAATTATGAACACGTCTTGGGACCTCTGAAGCGCGCTTTCGAGTTCGTCGCGCGTATCGAACAGAGCACGATCAGAAAAAGTGGACACGTTATTTTATAAAATCGCGCGCAAACAAAGAGACAGAGATCGAGATCGTTTCCATTTGAAATGATCCTGATCTTGCCCCGGCCTGGAAATAAGTTTCGGAGAGAATAACACCGGATCGATTACGCCGGCTGCTTTTGTCTTAGCGCGAGCGGCCAGGTGGCGAATGGAGAGAACCTGTCATGTCCGAGCCTTCCGCGGCGGCGGATTTTTCCTTTCTTTCGCTTTTTCTTCAGGCCCACATCGTCGTCAAGCTGGTGATGATCGGCCTGCTTCTGGCGTCGATATGGGGCTGGGCCGTCATCATCGAGAAATCGGTACTTTATGCCCGAATACGCCGCGAGAGCGATGATTTCGAGCGGTTGTTCTGGTCCGGTCAATCGCTCGACGAGCTTTTCGCTGCCTTCTCCCAATCGCGTCCGACCGGGATGGGTGCCCTTTTCATAGCCGCGATGCATGAGTGGCGGCGATCCATCGAGCTAACGCCGCGTCCCCTTGCCGGCGTTCAGCATCGGATTGAGCGTGTCATGGATGTCACTATCACGCGAGAAATGGACCGGCTCGAAAGGCGGCTGTTATTTCTGGCGACGGTCGGTTCGAGCGCTCCCTTTATCGGGCTGTTCGGCACAGTCTGGGGCATCATGACCAGTTTTCAGTCAATTGCCATCTCCAAGAATACCAGTCTCTCCGTTGTCGCGCCGGGCATCGCGGAGGCGCTGTTCGCAACAGCGCTCGGCCTGCTCGCCGCGATCCCAGCCGTAATCTTCTACAACAAATTTTCGGCCGAGGCTGGGCGCTTCGCGCAGCGTTTTGAAGGATTCTCCGACGAATTTCTCGCCATCGTCTCTCGTCAGCTCGATCTGAGGGGGTAAGGCATGGGCGCTGGCGTCAACACTGGCGAGACGTTGGCACGCAGACGCGGGAGGCGGCGGCGCGCCATGGCGCCTATGGCGGAAATCAACGTCACGCCGTTCGTCGATGTGATGTTGGTGCTGCTGATCATTTTCATGGTCACCGCGCCTCTCCTGACCGCCGGTGTGCCCATCGAATTGCCGAAATCCGACGCGACGCCTATCGCGGACGCACCCCAAAAAGAACCTTTGATTATTAGTGTTGAGCAAAATGGCGGCATTTTTCTTCAGGAAACGGAAATCACTCTCGATGAAATTGGAGCAAAATTGGCCGCCATCGCCCAAACCGCGCCGCAGCAGACGATCTATGTTCGGGGCGATGCGCGAGCCAATTACGGAGTGTTGATGCAGGTCATGGGCAAGATCAGCGCGGCCGGTTTCCAGAGAATATCGCTGGTCACAGATCTTCAAGAGCGCAATTGAGGGACTTCCCTTGCGGACGAGCTTCATCCTTTCCGTGGTTTTGCACAGCCTGGTGCTGACGCTGGCGCTCGTGGGTTTCGGTTCGCACACCACGCTTGAAAGCCCGCAGCCGGTCCCGATCAATATTGTCGATGCAGGGGCGATCAGCGCACTTCAGGCCGGAAAGCTTGATGCCGACACAGATAAGGCTGCCGGTAAATTTTCTCCGCCGCCAAACAAAACCACCGAGGCTTCCCGCGCCCCATCCAAGGCGCAACTGGCGGAAACCGTCTCGCGCAAGCAGGCGGCTCTACCTCCGCCCAAACCGAAAGCGCCGGCGCCGCAGGAAGCCAACGAGGCTCAAAAGCCGCAGTCGCCAGCTCAGGTTGAGTCCCGGCCGGAACCAGCTCCTCCGCGTCCAGACAAGGCGGCTAAGTCCGAACCGAAGCGGCAGGCGGCAGACCGCGAGGCACTCCGAGCCCGGCAGCGTGCCTCTCCTAAAGAGGCCGTTCAACAGAAAGACGACCGCATACGGGATCTCATCGGCCGCCCGACTTCTGCACCGCAAGGGCAGAGCGATTTCGACCCCAGCAGGATTGCCGCTTTGCTGAACCGCGACCCGACGGCAGGCGATGTACCGCCTAACGATGAACCGCGTAAGCCTTGGCGCAAGCCGGGCAGCCTGGAAAGGCAAGCCGCCGGACTCGACCGGCGCGAGCCGGAGCATTTCGCGCGAGGCGCTCCAGAAGGGCGGGATTGGCGTCTCGCCGCCAATGAGATCGATGCTTTTCGCGCGCAGATCTCGCGCTGCTGGACACCGCCGGTTGGCGGACTTGGCGGCGATGCGATCATCATCAAATTGCGTATCGTGCTCAATGAGGATGGAAGTCTTGCCAGCGCTCCAGACATTGCGAATACCCTCGGCTCGCCATTCTTCAGGCCGGCGGCAGACAGCGCGGTTCGCGCAGTGATTCAGTGTCAGCCTTACCGTCTGCCGCCGGAAAAATACGGTCAGTGGCGCGATATTCTGCTGACCTTCGATCCCAGCCGCATGTATGGAGGCTGACACGTCATGCATTTAACCCTTTCGGCGCTGTTTGCTGCGCTGGCGTTTTTGTGCATCGCGCCGCCGACGCAAGCTGTGATGGAAATCGACATCACTCAAGGCAATCTCAGGCCGATGCCGATCGCGGTCTCGCCGTTTGTGAACGATGGCCCGGATGGCGCGCCGCTGGCGAATGCGATCACGGGCATCGTCGCCGCCAATCTCGAACGCTCCGGCATGTTCAAGCCTATCGCAAGGGCCGCCTTCATCCAGCGTATTGCCGACATCGATGCGCCGCCTCGATTTCAAGACTGGCGCGCGATCAATGCCGAGGCTTTGGCGGTGGGCCGTATTGTCACAATCGCGGGCGGGAGGGTGGAGGCGCAGTTCCGCCTTTGGGATGTCTTCACCGGCCGCGAGCTGGAAGCGCAAGCCTTTCGCGCCTCATCGCAGGATTGGCGTCGTCTCGGCCATATGATTTCCGACGCGATTTACGAGAGGCTCACCGGCGAGAAAGGCTATTTCGACAGCCAGATCGCCTTCATAGACGAATCGGGATCCAAGAAAAAAAGGGTCAAACGACTGGCGATCATGGACCAGGACGGAGAGAATATCCGTTATTTGACTGGTGGCGACACGCTCGCGCTTACACCTCGTCTCAGCCCTAGCAACCGTGAAATCACTTACACCGCCTACGAGAATGGTGCGCCGTCCGTAATGCGACTTGATCTGGCCACAGGACGTAGGCAGACAGTCGCCAACCTTCCCGGTATGACGTTTGCTCCTCGATTTTCACCCGGCGGCGACAAAATCATCTTGAGCCTTCAACGCGAGGGCGCATCCAATATTTTTGAGATGAATCTGACGAGCCGCCAGCTTAGTCCCTTGACCACAACGCCGAATATTGACACAGGTCCGTGCTATTCACCTGACGGTCGGCAAATC
>CAYVJO010000264.1:4561-4836 GCA_964451735.1 uncultured Hyphomicrobiaceae bacterium
TTCGAGTCCGATCGGACGGGTCGTCAGCAGCTTTTCATAATGAACGCCAATGGCGGCCCTCCCCGCCAGATCACAGATGGCGAGGGGCGCTATTCGACGCCCGTATGGTCTCCCCGCGGTGATCTCATCGCATTCACCAAGCAAATTGGCGGGCAATTCCTGATAGGCGTCATAAAGCCCGACGGGTTCGGCGAACGTATCCTCACTGAAGGGTACCATAATGAGGGGCCAAGCTGGTCACCCAATGGCCGTGTATTGACTTACTTTAAAGAAAG
>CAYVJO010000265.1:0-4831 GCA_964451735.1 uncultured Hyphomicrobiaceae bacterium
GCACGCTGTCGAGAAGGGCCGCAGCCTCCTGCGCCGATGTGTCGCACGCGACGGTCCTCGGCTGCTCCCCCTGCAGCATCGACCGGTACGCCGACAGGTCGGCCTTCTCATCTCCGACGTCGTCGACGGACGTGCCAAGCATGATGCCGCCAGCCCACCTCAGGATCTGCTCGGTGGACCGGTAGTTGATGGACAGCCGGGTCGACCGGCCGCGGGTCTCGATGCCGAGGCTCGACAGCGACACCTTGCCTGCGTAGATGCGCTGGTGGCCGTCGCCTGCGATGAAGATGTCGTCGGGGCCCGGGGCGACGAGGGCTCGTACCAGTCGCCAGTGGGAGGCCGAAAAGTCCTGGGCCTCGTCCACGATCACATGCCGGTACAGGGGCCCACGAGCCGCGACGATTGCCGCGAGGTGGTCGAGCCGACCGTGCCATGTCATCAGCCCGTTGTCCGCCAGCAACTCGCGGTACCGCTCGAACACCGGCCACAGCGCCCGCCGACGAGCAGCCGACAGCGGCGTACCTCTCCCCCGCCGCTCGGTCCCCAGGTACTGCTCCAAGGTCGCGACAGCCTGGCTTTCGATGACGCCCTCATACTCGGCGGCGAGGAAGTCCACCGTCGTGGCGTCGTCCGTGGTCTGTCGCGCCTCGTCCCACAGCCGGGCGTTCGCCTTGTCGTCGACAGCTCGGCCCGCGGCAACACCCAGCTCGGCCGCGAGGTAATTGGGGAGCGCGTCCAGATGCTTCACCTCAACCCGGCGAGCTCGGTCCGCTCCGACCAGCTCGACGAGGTTGGCCTCAAGCGCCTGACGCAAGCTCGTGTTGAACGTCGTGAGAAGAATCCGGTCGTCCGGCTCAGCCCGGTCGAGCAGATGGGCTACCCGGTGGATCGCCACGATGCTCTTGCCCGTGCCAGGCCCTCCCGTCACGCGCGCTGGGCCTGCGTACGACTCGCGCCGTGCAGCCGTCCGCTGCCGCGGGTGCAGGAAGACGCGCCACCGGGCAAGCGGGGTCTCGAGCGCCTGGAGCAGGTCCTGGTCGTCAGTGAACGTATGGAGGAAGGCGTCACTCGACGGCGAGAGAGCAGCGTCGGCTAGGGATGTCTCTTCTTCGGGTTCCGGCGCAGCTGGCGCCTCGGGGGACGCCGCCGCTTCAACCGCGTGCCTGGCCGCCTGCTCGACCGACGACTCCTCCGGGATGTAACGCGGAGCGACGCCGGGGGCCGCGTGGACCCGCTGGACCTCGTACCACACCTCTTCGACGGACATTCCGACGGCAAGCCCGGTCAATGCATCGCGGACCGGTGCGGGTAGGTACGGAGCCAGCCCGTCGAGGTGCATCTCCTCAGTCAGCAGTCGCAGCGTTGCAATGAGCTTCTTCGGAACCCCGAGCTTGATGAGCTCTCGATCCCGCACGCTGTCGAACAGCGGCTTCCGGCCGCTCCCGGCCGTCGTGCCCGCCAGCACGGTGGCGACGCCGGTCACCTGCTCGACGTCGACGATGTCGAATCCGTGGGTGATGGCGTTCTGCTGGAATGTGTGGCTGCCACACCACGTGTACGCATCATCGTGCGGCAAGACGTCGAAGGCCAAGATGACGTGGCGCCCGTCCGAGCTGGTGCCTGCGTCGCACAGGACCATCCGCCAGAAGTCGGTGACTCGGCACGTGCGGGCCCTCGGATCCAGGGCCCCTTCGGGACGCTTGTAGTCGAGACCTCTGCGGCTCGGTTCCTTCCGAAGCTTGCCGATCGTGGCCACGATCAACTTGGCGGGAACGTCGGCTTTTCCCTCCCCGAGCCTGGCGAACAAGTCCGCGCCGACCTTCACTTCGGTGCTGCCGACCAGCATCGTCACGTCTCACACCCTCCCGACCGGGACGAGGACCTCGCGGTCCCGCAGCGACATGACGTGATCCCACAGCCGGCGCGGCTCCGGGCCGCCGCGGATCACCACCCCGCATTCGAGGTTCCGGTCCATCGCACTGTCCGTGAGATTGGCGC
This sequence comes from uncultured Hyphomicrobiaceae bacterium, assembly GCA_964451735.1. GTDB lineage: Bacteria > Pseudomonadota > Alphaproteobacteria > Rhizobiales > Rhodomicrobiaceae > JAHQVI01. The sequence continues at coordinate 1,999 of CAYVJO010000265.1, forward strand.
TCCCGACGAGGGCCGCCCGGTGATCGACGACCAAGACCTTGGCGTGCAGCGACACCGATCCGGTGGGCCTGTTGTCCGACGGCCAGGCCAAGCGAGTGACGTCCAGGCGCTCGAACGGGACGCCCCACTGATGAAACGACGGGTTGTCCTGCGGGCGCTCGAGTACGAGAACCACGTGAACGCCGCGATCCCGAGCACGACCCAGCGCCCGCTCCAGCGGCGGCCAGTCGTGGGTCGCGTAGCTCACGAGGAGAACGCACTCCCTCGCGGAGTCGACGAGGTCTAGGACCACGGCGCTGGTGAATCGATGGCCCGTCTCGACGGACGTGGGTCCGGTCCACACCGTCTCGACTGTCACCTGCTGCGCGGCTTCGACAGCCGCAGCGGCAGCACGGAGGGCAGTCTCGACCACCGACCAGTTGCGAGAGTCGACGGAACTCCCCGACAGAAGCTCGACACACGCGTGACGCACCGGCGCGGATGATGCCGAGGCGGCGAAGAGACGCAGCGACTCCTCACCCCGACCTGCGGCCGCCGCGATGTCCTGCACGACCCCGCCCGGCAGCCGCAGGGCTATCCGGGCCGCCACTTGAGCCACGTCGCCCGTCATCCCAAGAACGCCAGTCCATCACCGGTGAGGTCGACGAGAACCGCCCGGTCTAGCCACCGGTTGTTCGATTCGCACGTCGTCTCGGATGCGAACAGGCAAGCATGGCAGGCGGCCGCGTGCAGGTCCGTGGACGGGCTCTGCGGCAGGTGCCAAGCGCACAGGGGATCGGACGAGCATCGCTCCGCGTCTTCCAGCGATGAGCCCAACAGCCGTTCGAGCTCACTGGCCCGTCCCAGTGCGACGAGACCTCCGAGCGTCCCCTCGCTGTCGCTCGCCGCGGTCGCCAGCAGGAGGCCAGCGGCCGGTTGGTCGGGTGTGCCGACGTAAATGCGCTCCTGGATGCTGGCCGACGAGTACCCACATTCCAGCGCCATCTGGCGGATGAGCAGATGCGAGATGGTGTGGATCAAGGTGTAGCGAGCTAGCGGAACCGGCGGAATCTGCGACAGGTCACGTGGTGGCGCATAGCGGCTCCAGGCGTCGGCGATGGCCTGGAAGTGATCGTGGCCGGCCACTCGCTCCTCCCACTCCCGGACGCGGTCCTCCCGAAACTCGAGGAAGATCCCCTCCCCTCGCTGTTCGACCGCGGGCACCCACGTCGGTGCGTCCCGACTCAGGGGGGCACGGCTGCGGGTCGGAGCTGCCCCATCCTCCGGCGCGGAGATCCGGGTGAAGCCGAGCAGGGCACGGACCTCACGCAGACGACTCACCAGAACTACCTGTTGGAGCAGAGGTGCGAAGCGTGACGGAAGGGGCGTCGGCCGGGCGCGGAAGTCCGAGTCCTCGCGCTCCGTGGTGGGGTGGGACAGCAGTTCCCACTCGGCGGTCCGAAGGTCACCCGGCTCGTCGTCCTTGTCGGTGGCCGGCCCGCCCCGGGCGCGCACGCGTTCAATGGCTTCCCAGACCACGTCCGTCGAGAACGAGCGCAGAGGCTTGAGCTGCGGCATCGAGTCAACGAGGACCGCAACGAGTTCCTTGGTCGGTTGGGTGCCGAGAATCGGCCACTGTGCGGCGACCTCGTCGTCGACATGGCGCTCGGTCGGCAGGTGCAGGGCACTGGCAGAGAGCGCGAACCACAGGTTGCTGGCGCCGACGACCATGAGTCGCAGTTGCTCCCCGCATTCGCGGAAGGTCTGCAAGTGAGGGTGGCGCCCGCGGCACAGCGGAAGGGAGGCGCGCCCTCGTTCACCGGTGACCTCGGAGATGTTGCGCGAGGCTTGGCATTGAAGGCACTTGATGGTGACCTGCGGAGTCAACGTCGAGGCGGCGTCGCGCATCTCCAGCCGCGGCCCGTCGCAGGGGACGGCACCGGCCCGGTGGACAAAGTCGTCGTACGGGAAGTCGTCGAGGTGTCCGCGTTCGCACGCGACGACGAAGCGAGCCGGCACACACGCGCGTCGGTTGCCGTCGCGCCTGTTCTGCTGTCGCGGGCACCCGACGGCGTGGACGATCCTGGCCAGGTCAGGTCGCTTCGCCGATCGGTGATGGAGGGCGAAGGTGGAGCCGTCGTACCGCCCGAGTCGGAAGCAGGCGGGACACCGCAGCCATCCGGGAAACGGAGTGACGGGGATTCCGTTGGCGCTCCATTCGTCGTCCGTGGGGTCCCACGGGGCTGTCTTGAGTGCGGTCACCTGGTTACCCAGGCGACGGCGGACCTCGCCCAGCAGGCGGGGTTCCGCGATGACGCTCTGTGCCTCGCGGGGCCACGTGTCGAGCCCCCGGACAATGACGCTGAAGTTCGGGAGGTCGACGACCGCCCCGATGCCGGCTTGGGTCATGACATGGCTGGGGCGGATCTGGCCGATGCGGGTCGGGCCGGGTCGGCGCCCGCCGCTTGCCGTCCAGGGGCGCGGTGCGGTCGTCGTCACGACTGGTCCCCTTCCGGTTCGCCGTACTGCCAGGCCGGTGCCGAATCCAAGGAGGCGTCCTTCTCACGCATCTGGAGGGCGATCTCGGGCTCCACTTCGCGCAGGCTCATGGGGAGCGTCCACGTGTCCCATGGCGTGCCGGCAGGTGCGCGGAGCAAGGCCCGGTCGATGCCCGGACCCCGCCGATACCCGAGCGGGCCGCCGTCCCGGTCGGCCGCCTGCTTGGCCCAGCTGTCGAAGCGGTGCTGTATCTCCTTCGTCACCTCGTCGCGCCGTGCGATGTCGGCGGTCACCCGCTCGGCCCGGTCGGCAATGGCGGCCTTCACGTCGTGCAGCACGGCGGGGAGGCGCGGAA
>CAYVJO010000266.1:0-4824 GCA_964451735.1 uncultured Hyphomicrobiaceae bacterium
GGCGTGGGGCTTATGTTTCAGGATTTCGCTCTTTTTCCGCATCTGCGCGTAATAGACAATGTCGCATTCGGCCTCAGGCGGCTCGGCAGGGTTCAGGCTAAGGCGGAAGCTGCCGCGTCACTCGCCCGCATGGGATTATCAGAATATGCCGATCGTTACCCGCACATGCTTTCAGGCGGCCAACAGCAGCGCGTCGCGCTGGCTCGCGCATTGGCCCCCAGACCCGGCGTCTTGCTCATGGACGAGCCTTTTTCCGGTCTCGACAGCCGCTTACGCCACACTGTCCGCAATGAAACTCTCGCGATTCTACGCGAGGTGCGTGCAACAGCGGTTGTTGTGACACACGACGCCGAAGAGGCCATGCGCATGGGCGACCGCATCGCGGTCATGCGCGCGGGCCGGCTAGTGCAGGCTGGAACAGTGGAAGAGCTGTACACGCGCCCCGCCAATGTCTATGTCGCCGAGACATTTTCGGAAATGAACGTCGTGCCCTATCGCGTGATCTCTGGCTGGGCTGTGGGTCCGCTGGGACGTTTTAGGGCCGCGTCTGGCATTGAAGGAGAGGTCACGCTATGTTTGCGCCCTTGGGAGATAGAGCTTTGTGACGCTGCGGACGGCACTCCCGCGCGCGTACTGGATATGCGTCTTCTCGGCCATGAAGTGTTGATCGAGCTTGGAGTGAAAGGGCTTGAGAGACCATTGATTTTGCGTACGCACCTTTCGGACGCGCCGCGAAGGGGTGATGAACTGTTTTTGCGCATTAAGTCTGGCCCTGTATTGATCTTCCCCCGCTGCGAAAACACTTGTAAAGAATGACTGTTTCGTGCGGCGCTTGCGGAGCGGGCACATTGAGCGTAAGTTGATAACATGTAGCCATCTCACGTTAGGCAAAGGTAAATCAAATGGCTCCGAGCTGGTTTCAACTTCTTATCGTGTTGCTTTTGATCGTGCTTTTGTTCGGTCGCGGCAAGATATCCGAAGTTATGGGCGATTTCGCCAAAGGCATAAAGAGTTTCAAGCGCGGCATGTCCGACGAAGAAGAAACGGCGGCCGCGGAACGCAAAGCCCTTGAGGACCGCCCCGTGGACAAAAAAATAGACGCGACCGTCGCATCGCGCGAGAATCTGCGGGCTTAACTGGATCAACGGTATCTTAAGGCCCATCCGGCGGTTGAAACCGCCGGTTCCGTTCATCGAAAGACTGGACCGCGATGTTCGATATTGCTTGGACGGAATTGCTGCTCGTTGCAATCGTTGCAATTCTTGTCGTTGGCCCCAAAGAATTGCCGAGCCTTCTGCGCTCCATCGGGCGTGCTTTAGGCAAGTTGCGTTCCACCGCCGATGAATTCCGTAAGCAGTTCGACGAGGCTGTGCGCGAAGCCGGTGCTGAGGATCTGCAACGCGAAGTCAACGCTTTGCGCAAGAATAACCCGCTTACGCAGATCCGGGACGCGATGGATGAAGTCGCCCGCGACCCCTTCAATCAGCGCACAACGAAAGCGCAATCACTGCAGCAAGGTGGTGATGACCTCGACGATCTCGCCCCCCCGCCCCCGCTTCCGCCCAGAGGCGCCATCAGCCCTGCCGACGCTACTCCGACGAGCAGCGACCAGGTGAAAGAGACGCAACAGCCCGCCGCTGCCAGTAAGGAGATGGCCGCGAATGGCGCAGGCGGCGAGGTCAGATTGAACGGCGAACATCGCCCGCAAGTCAATTAAGGGCCCACCCGCTGTGGCCACCAACGACATCGAAGACACGAAAGCGCCGCTCATCGAGCATTTGATTGAGCTTCGCACACGCCTGATGTGGTCTATTGCCGGTGTAGCGTTGGCCTTCATCCTCTGCATAGTGTTTGCAAAGGATATCTATAACATTCTCGTCATGCCATATCGATGGGCGGCGGGCGAAGATGTCCCTATCGGCATGATTTACACTGCGCCGCAGGAGTTTTTCTTCACGCAATTACGCATCGCATTGTTTGGCGCGGTTTTTCTCGCCTTCCCCGTAATCGCGTCTCAAATCTACATGTTCGTGGCGCCTGGCCTTTATAAAAATGAGAAGGACGCTTTCCTTCCTTATCTGATCGCTACGCCGCTTCTTTTCCTTTCCGGTGCGATGCTGGTCTACTTCATCATCATGCCGCTCGCGATGGACTTCTTTCTGTCCATGCAGCAGACTGACGGGCCGGTCAAGATTGAGCTGACAGCGCGCGTCAGCGAGTATCTTTCGCTCATCATGACGCTGATCCTTGGTTTTGGCATTTGCTTTCAGCTTCCTGTCGTGCTGACGCTTTTGGCTCGTGCCGGTTTTATTACCGCGGACGACCTCAAAACCAAACGCCGCTACGCCATCGTACTGGCGTTTCTTGTCGCAGCCTTTCTTACGCCACCTGATCCAATAAGCCAGATCGGAATGGCGATCCCCACGATCATTCTCTATGAAGGCTCGATTTGGGCGGTGGTTTTCATGGAAAGACGCCGTGCCGCAGCCTCAGCCAGCCAGGATGACCGTGCGATTTAATCCTGGTTTTTTCCGCGTCAACCCAATATCCCAACTGCCTCGATCCTATCTAGGCCTGTTCGGGTCAGATAGTAGGCGGGCAGGCAGCTGTGACCGTACGTGATAAAATCGTACTACTTTACCGCCGCAGTTCATTGTTTTTGCCGGTCTCCACACTCGTTTCCTTCAGCCGCGCTTCCCCTGCACGCCTGTAAAGGAAAAGCCGGATTGCGCTCGACAGGCTGGCTTTGCCGCGCACAGCATCGATCGCAGCAACGAGCGCTGCAACGGATACGCCTTTTTCCGACGCAATCGCCCTCAGCCCGTCCCAGAAAGGCTCCTCCAGCGAAATCGATGTGCAATGTCCGGCGATAGCGAGCGAGCGTTTCTTAGGCTTATGCTCACCGTCTGGATTCCAACCGTCAAGCAGGGCCTCAATCTCGCGCAACGGCTCCTGCTCCGCTGGCAGCGCCGCCATCACGCGCCAATGCCTACCATGGCATCAGGCCGGACAATCGCGTCGAACTCGGCCTCGCTCACATAGCCTAGCCGGAGCGCTTCCTGCTTCAGCGTCGTGCCATTCTTATGCGCATATTTGGCAATCTCGGTCGCCCTGTCATAGCCGATCTTGGGGGCAAGGGCGGTAACCAGCATCAGCGAGCGCTCCATCAGATCCGCGATCCGGCCTGCATTCGGCTCGATACCCTTGATGCAATTGTCGGTCAGGCTGACGGAAGCATCGGCGAGCAGTCTGATGGACTGCAAAAGATTGTATGCGATCAGCGGTTTGAAGACATTCAGCTCGAAATGGCCCTGGCTGCCGCCCATCGTGATCGCCATGTGATTGCCGACGATCTGGCAACAAACCATCGTCATGGCTTCGCACTGCGTAGGGTTGACTTTGCCTGGCATGATGGATGAGCCGGGTTCGTTTTCGGGTAGGGACAGCTCGGCAATGCCGGAGCGCGGACCCGAGCCGAGCAAGCGAATATCGTTGGCGATCTTGAATAGGCTGACGGCCAGCACGTTGAGTGCGCCTGACAGCTCCACAGCTGCGTCATTGGCGGCCAGAGCTTCGAATTTATTCGGCGCCGTCACGAAAGGCAGCCCCGTGAGGGCTGCGACGGCGTTTGCAAAACCCTCCGCGAAGCCTTGCGGGCAGTTAATGCCCGTGCCAACGGCCGTACCCCCTTGCGCGAGGCAATAAAGGCGCGGCAACGCCGCGTTCAAGTCTGCCAAGAACCGTGCCCCCGTCCTCGCCGAAAACGGCGCGGCCGGGCCCGGCGTCTGGCTGGACCTCGAGCTCAAGCTCGTAGCTGACGTCGGCATCATCGGCATGCCAAGTTCGGGTGTGCGGCGCCGCCAGCGAGGTCGCGAAAGCGGCTCGATGGGCGCAGCGCGGCATGCCCGCAGGCGACTGGGCACGGGCGTGGCACGCACTGCAGTGACCTAGCACGCCGAAGTCCGACGCCACCAGGCATCGCAGCCGCACTGCCTTCGCTGCTGGACCAATCCGCTGTCGCTGTCGTTTTGCAGGCAAGTCGACGCTGCTCCGTGCCCTCAGCAATGCGCGCCCGCGCGTTGCAGACTACCCCTTCACCACGCTCGTGCCGCAGCTCGGCGTTTGCGAGCTCGACATGCGCACGACCGTGTTCGCCGACGTTCCGGGCTTGATCGAGGGCGCGCACGCTGGCCGCGGCCTCGGGCTGGAGTTCCTGCGGTGCGGCGGCATCGGGCTGCTCGGGCCGCGCCCTCTGCCCAGGCCGCCTCCAAGGCATTGTGCTCCTTGCTTGTGAGGCCTTCAGCCTCGTCAGCGCACGCCTCGTGCCGCGCCTTGGCCCACGTGCCGCGTGTGCAGCTCGCGATGACCACCGCCGCGTACTCATCGGCGCAGGCACGTCTCGCGGGCGCGCGCACTCGTGCACGTCCTCGATGGCACCGCGCCCGACGCGGTCGCTGACTTCCGCGCCGTCCGCGGCGAGCTCGCCTACTTCGAGGGCGCGGATCTCCTCGCCAAGCCCTTCCTCGTCGCTTACAACAAGATTGACCTGCCCGACTCGGGCGACTACGTCGACGACGTCGCCGCGCTCCTCGAAGAGCAGTGTGGCGTCGCGTGCTCGCGCTGCCTGCCGGTCTCGGCCGTGACGGGCGAGGGCGCCGTGACTCTGGTGCGCGGCGGATGGCGCGCAGGAAGACATGTGACAGTGCGTGTGGGTCCGCGCGTCATCTTGAGGCGCGAGCCGTGTTCCGCTGAGCAAGGCGACTCTTGCGGCACCACTGCTGCTGGTGCGTGCGCAGGTCAGGACCGTGCGTGCGATGCTGGACG
>CAYVJO010000267.1:0-4819 GCA_964451735.1 uncultured Hyphomicrobiaceae bacterium
CCATTGATGATGTCGCATTCTTCCTTGAAGATTGAAAAGGTCTTGGCCACGATCTTCGGCTTTGTCGGCGCTGGCTGCCGGCTCCGGAACTCCCCCTTCTCCGCCATTGCGCGGATCATTTCCTTTTCGATTCTAGGAGGCCTGATGACTGCGGGCCGAGGTTTGCGTTTGTCAGCCCTGAACTCCTCAAGGTTCAAATCGGCGAATGCATCGACCGGGGTATCGTGATCCGTCATGCTGCGCCCTCCATTTCAGTGGCGGTGACCGTCACGCGTTGTGAGGATTTCAGCTTTCTAAGAGCCTCCGCCGCGAATTCTGCGGCGTTCTGCCGTGCTCTATCCAAGCCGCTTACCTGAGATGCCTTCAGTTGTGACAACGTGCAGGTATGATCGAACACTGCTCGAAAGGCCTCGCGTTCGTTCATCTCGGTCTCGAAGGAATCGATGTTGTTACTGTCCATGCTGCTGAGCATCCGCTTCAGCGCTTTGGTCCGAATGGCCTGGCTCGTCCGGGTCAATAGCAGCGACACGGGAATAGCACGGCCCGTTACCTTGGACTGAATCTTCACCAGCTTCACCGCCTTTGCCGCTTCGCCCGCATCGAGCAACGAGCGCTGCAACGGCACGACGACAAGATCGGCGGCAGTAACGGCAAAGCCCGCGGCCATGTTGGCAGTGCCTTCCAAATCGACGATCACGAAGTCAGCCGATCCCGCTGCCGCTTCGATATCGTCCAGAATGGTGTCTTCGTGGCTGTTGACGCGGACTTCCAGGTTCGGGGCTTTCCCGCCCTGCTTCACCCAGCCATCCATCGGCTGATTGGGATCGGCATCGATCACGCTGACGCGTAGTCCCCGGTCGGCGAGTTCGGTTGCAAGAATGAAAGCGGAGGTCGTTTTGCCCGCGCCGCCCTTCGGGCTAACAAATACAATGGTAGGCATAATTCCTCTGTTATTAATTGTGATGATCCTAGTTATTAACTTCATATCCGTGAACTATGAAAAGCAAAATTCCGGACGTTGGATCAACCTTACAAAACAACGAAGCTCGCTTCTGAGAAAACAAATATAGAAATACTCTACAATTCTGCTGCTCGAATTTGCAGACCATGGCATGAACATCACACTTATGATGTTGATAGCCACGATATTCATAGTTGCGATGCTAACAGGTGTGACTTCACGTCCTCATACCTATGAGCTTCATAGATATGATTTTCGTAGTTCACTCGTGACAAGGGGCTCCAGATCCGAACGAGGCGTAAGCCAGCCTGGAAGGCTGCATTCTCTGAGGAGATTAAACCGGAGCACCGTCAAAACGGCTCGTCGGGAGATGCCACCATTGCGCGAGTAAGAGCATGTTAACTAAACTTTAAGTGTTATAATGTTACATTACGGCGAAGCTCATCTCGCGCAAATGTCACCTTTCAAAGGAGGCTATATGAGCGACGAGGAAAAACCTAAACGCGCACCCCGGCAACCCAAAGCGGCCGATCCGGCTGAAGCCAAGCCGGCGAGGGGGCGCAAAGCCAAGAACGAAATCAATCTCGACGACGCCCTCAAGCACACGCGCGACGCCGCTTTTCTGGCAGGCGGGGCAGGGGGCAAAGATTTGAGTAAGGAAGATCGCGCCGAGCAGATGCGCATTGCCCGTGGCGTTGCCGCCGGGATGATCGCCGCCCAGAACTCCCTCACCCAGCCGGAAGGCAGCAAATGGACGGCTAAGGAGAAAGAAAAGAAGGAAACGCGCCGCAGCCGGGATGACGGGCAGGGTAGACTGCTCTGATCGGGTAAAATCGACTTGTAACCGTACGACACAAGAAACTTGTGATGCTACGGCATTGGTAGCGACCAAGTCGCCTATCCCGCTGCGAATGCTCCGGCAATAGCAGCGATTTCGCTCGACGTTGTCTTCGCAGCATCACGCCGCAGGCGGCGCTAAAACATTCAGCCGCCGTGTTACCGCGTTGGCAATACTCTCGGTGATCGCCTCCGGAAAATCGTCAGGCATGGCATTGCGGGCATGCTCCAATGCCATCGGAACGGCAGCCTCCAACTCCTTGAACAATTCATCCATCAGGCCGACCGGCAGGCCGCATGCATCGGCGGTTTGCTGGAAATGCCGTGCCTGAATCTGATCCACGACGTAGTGGCGATTATTGCCCACCGACATTGCCAGCTTGAATTGATTTTGCCGTATCTGATTGGCATCCCGCGCCGGTTGCGTGGACACAATATCGTAGAGCGGCGTCAGGCGAAACCGTCCGCCGGCGGAAAGGCGGATACTAAAATTCTTGGCGTGGCCGTCGGTCGCGCCCAACAGCCAGAATGCCAGCACCGTCTTGAAGAACATGCGCCGGTCCTCCTCCGGGGCGTTGCTTCCCTGCAAGGCATCGCTGATGTCACGAATACCGGGGCCGCCGTCGCTCTGGTATTTACGGCTGGGCGGAACGCCGAGCGCCTGGCAGAAATCCTCCTGCGGCAGGCGCAAGAGGCGTCCGTCGCGCGTCCATTGCCTGTCGAACCGCTCGACCACCAGCACGCGATTCCCGTTGAATTCGGCGATCTCCGTGTTCGCCACCGGCAGCCCGATCGCCGCGATGAACCGCATGCAGAAATGCTCATTCTCCACGCTTTGCGAGAGATCGACACCTTGAGCGTCACCGATCTGCGGTTTCAGGATGTGGGTGGTGGCGGTCGTCCCATGTGGCACATGCCAGCCGCCATTCCAGAACAACAGCGCCGTCTTCTCCTGCGCGCCCGCAAGCGAGATACGAAAATCCTCTTCCTCGCCAATGCCGAGGGGATTGCGCCCCAGATTGGCGATAAGCTGGCCGATCTCTTCCTCGTTCACCGCCCGTGCATCGACCGCTCCGGTCCCTCCCGGCTCGATGCCTTCCGGCAGGAACTGTAGCGCGCCGACGCAATCGCGCCCGATCTGCGAGAGAAGGCTATGCGCATCCTCTCCTCTAGCTCCGGTGCGCTGCGCGATCACGCGGCGGATGCCCACGTTGTCGGGCAGCAGATTGTCGAACACAGCGATGACGGGGTCGCCGGCGAAGCGGTCTTCCTGCAAAGGCAGTGATAAAGAGACTGGAATGGCGTTGTCCCATCCGAGCCAGGTCACGTCATATTGGAAATCCACCGCGCCGCTGCGCTGTCGGCGAAACCGGCCGACCAGCCTGCCGTTCAGATAAACATGGAGCGGCACGCTGGCAGGGCGGCGCGCCATTAGAACAATTCCTCTATGTCATCGGCGGGCGCCGCGCTACGCGGGCGGATCACCAGTTCCACATCGAGCGCAGCGAGCGCATCCATCAACATACGAAGCTGCGTGCCCGGTTCGCCGGCCTCCAGCTTGGAAATCGTCGCCTGTCTTGCATGCATGCGTGCGCCCAATTCGGCTTGGGTCAGCGAACGCTGCCGTCGCAGCCGTCGAAGGGCCGCGCCGATTTGCTTGGGAGTGCGGGCGATGATCTGGTAGGGACTATCCATACCTCCCATGATACGCAATCGCGTATAGCATGTCAATATACGAGACCGCGTATTATTTGGTTTTATACGGAAATGCGTATTTCTAGAATGTATACGCGAAAGCGTATTGTCGTGTCGCGGCAGTACGGGCCATGGCAGGGAAGGGGCTATCCTCTAAATCCCGATGCGCTCGACTTCGTCGAGCGTGACGATTTCCTGCCGCCGGTCGTAAATCCGCGTGGTCTTCGGGTCGGCATGGCCCGCCATATATTGCGCGACTTCCAGCCGTGCGTCGGGATGGCCGAGATAGGACGTAATGCCGGAGCCGCGGAAGGTGTGATTGCAGATGCCGGGCGTTGCGATCCCGGCGTTCCGTGCACGGCGTTTCACCATCGCCAGCGCCTCCGTCCGGTGCAGCCGCGTGCCCGACAGCGTTTTCGTCACGCGATCGAGGGTCGGGAAGAGGGGGCTGCCCGGTTCGACCGCAAGCCCCTCCGCATCGATATACTCGCGCAGATAGACTTCGAGATTATGATGGCAGGGCATCTCATGATGCTTGCCGCCTTTCTCGTGCAGGCGCAGCCAAAGCCGGTGATGCTTTGAAAATACGTCTTTGACGCTCATCTGGAGCGCCGCGCTGATGCGCGCGAAGCTGTAGGTCATGACGCCAATGAGTGCGGGGTCGCGCAGCCCGATGAGCGTGTCAGTTGGAATCGATCGTATCAATTCCCGCGCATCATTCGTCATGAGCACCGGCGTCTTGCCCTGAAGCGCCGAGTGGCGCGAGCCGCGCACATGGGAGAGGGGGTTGGATCGCACGATCTGACCTTACACCAGCCAGTCGAACAATTGCCGCAGCGCCGCCAAATGCTGCTTCACGGTGGGCGCGGATTTTTCCGCTGTCAGCCGCTCCACATAACCGGCGGCCACGATCGGAGTGATGGCGCTCATGTGGGTAACACCAGCCGCATCGCACCAGATCAGAAAGTCACGTGCCGCGCGGGCATACGCCTCGCGCGTGTTCTTGTTGCGGATCGTTGCTGCAAAGAATTCGAGAAAGCGAAATATCGCGTCGTCGCCGGCATCGGCGATCAATCGCGGAACCACGAAGTCATTCCCGCCAAACGTTAACGAGCGCTCCGCAAAAGTAACAATTTCATTCGTCATAAATCCCAGGACAGAAAATAACACAGGAGTATAACATAACCTCTTTTATGATATACTCCATGAGCGCATACTATAATGCGATTTAGTTATGCAGATTCACCTGACCCTGTGTCTTGAAAGATACCTAGTCTGTCCGTCGTCGCAATTTTTGAGACAGATGGCGTTTTGATTTAGCGGAGG
>CAYVJO010000268.1:0-4814 GCA_964451735.1 uncultured Hyphomicrobiaceae bacterium
GCAGGAACAGCCAGCGCTGGATTGTAATGTCGGTGATGCCGATAATGATGAAGGCCAGGACGGCAACGGCGAGTATCGGTTTGGCTGCGGCGATAAGAAGAGGAACGGCGCAAGTTTCACCGCAAGTCGGGGCATAAAACATCGCCTGGAGCCAGTAGCGCAACACCAGAAACAAGACGCTTCCAAGCAAAGTGACCTTGAAGAGAATTTTCGCGAATTCAACAAGGTTTCGCATGGCGAAGATTTTCTTCAATCCAGAAGCAGGATTAATATTGTCGAATTTTGGTTTGACGTTCTCGAAGGAAAAAACCGGACCGAGTGTTGAAATCATGCCGGTCACGATGACGACGAGAATGAGTATGCTCACCATTGGGAAGATCGTGAGCGTCAGAACGTCGAAAGACAGGCTTATGCTGGTGCGCCAGGCGATGTCGAAGGGCTCGAAATGCATCCGCGACACGTAGTCCATGAGTTGGATGACCCGATCCCGCATTGTCGGCCACATCATAAGCAAATAGGTGAGCATAATCAGCAAGGTCACGCCAGAGATCAGGTCACGACTACTTGAAACACGCCCTTTTCGCCTCGAATCGCGAAGTTTTTTCTGGGAGGCTGGGAGGGATTTTTCTTCACTTTGATTGTCGCTCACAAAAACGTCCTGTGTATGTATGCTGCGCCATGGCAGAAGGCATTAATTTATACCATCTGCTGTTTACCATAAAATAACCAATTTACTCGCGGACCGTAGACATCCTAAGGCCACGTTATGATGGCATTGGCATGTCATCTCCGCTAGGATTTTCGCATGGCAAGACTGTGGACTAAAGCGAGCCGCTTTACAGCTGCACTCGCAACATTATCAGCGGCGGGATGCACAACGATCCCGAGCGCGCAACAGTTACAGGCCGATGCCGCCCTTGCAAGCGTCCCGCCTCCTGATGGCGAAACCCAACGTCCTAGCGGATCCCCAAAAAGCAACTTGCTGAAGCTGGCACGGGACATCGAAAACAGGGGCTCGGTTGGAACCGCCTTGCCTCTGTATGAGAGGGCCGCCGAAAGCGCGGACGCGGGCGCAGAAGTTCATGCGGCTCTCGGAAATGCCTACTCAAAGTTGGGACGTGATGACGAAGCCTCGAATTCATTTCGCAGGGCGCTCGCGCAGGAGCCGGCCTATCCATTGGCTTTGTTCGGGCTGGGAAGCGTGTTGATCCGATCCGGGCAAGTGGAAAAGGGGTTGGAAATGCTAGCGGCTGCAGCGCCGCGCTTGAACAGCTCCGAAGCCTATGACCGGCTGGGCGTGGCCCATATCCTGGCCGGACAGCCGCGCGAGGCTCTGGCTTCTTTCGAGCAGGCCTACAGTCTTGCCAATAACAATCCCGACATTGCCACAAATCTGTCTTTGGCTGCGGCATTACTGAGCCAGTATAGCCGCGCCGTTTCACTTGCTCAGCAAACCCTCAACTATCCCGATGTGAAGCCCTATCACCGGCGAAATCTGATCCTGGCTCTGGCAATTTCCGGGAAGACGGAAGAGGCAAGACTCGCACGTGGATCTCAAGCCGTAAGTTCGGCCGAGATGGAGGCCCTTATCGAACGCGCCGCGGCGATACGCCAATTGTCCGATCCGAAGGATAGGGCGCTCGCATTGGGCGCAATTCGTGTAGCCGCAGCGCAGAACTGAATGGTCGGGACACGGCGGCAAGTAAAACGGTAATCGTTTTGCGGGGAAGCTTACGGAATAAACACCAAGCCAGTCGGTTCAGGACGCAATCCCTGATTGACGGCGTTCGCGGATGAGGTCGTGGCGGGCGATTTCGTCGTCTATGATCTGAGTGGCGAGGGAGGTCAGTTCTTCGCTCTCGTCAAGATTGGGCAACAAGTCATCTCTCAAATATTCAAGCAGCATGATCGCTTGACTATCCTGGAATATTCCGGCGTCCGATACGATCGGCATGATGAAATCAATAAGCAGCGATTCAAGAGGGGTTTCCTGTTTCAGCCGATCCGAAGTTCCCCTGAATTCAGGAATCTCCTGGATATCCAGAATTGCCGGCGGCTTATCGTTTTCTCGAAGCTTCTGAAGGACAACGTCGAGTCGCTGTCCCTCGACTCTGCGTATGCTCATAAATGATTGCCCTGTCTAGCAGAGTTGATATTGGTCAGCTTACTCATTTATAGCTTATCGTAAGTATGTCTTCACTTTTTTTCAAAGTGATGCGCTCGTCGTCAATGCTTTGTATGAGCCAGCCATTGTCCATGACTGCCCCCTCATAGTAGCGGACCCCATTATCTGCGATAACATAAGGACGATCGCCATACCAGATTGCTTGCAGGTTGAGTGCGGGTTCAGCCATGGCTTTTGTAGAAGAAACGCTAGCCGAGAGCATCAGTCCGGGCGCATAGGTATTGTCGAACCAGCGCTGTATCGCGCTCCATTCGAGCGCGCGCGTCTCTTGAACGCGCCCTTTTACCTTGATATGGTTACCGTCAGCTTCGACATCGATACTTGTAAGACCTGCTGTCTGAAGTCTGTTCTTCAATTCGCTCAGCGCAGTGGCGGCATCGGATGCACGCGTATCGTTAGCTGGCAGGATCAATCCGCTTGCCGACGCAACCGGCGTCGCCGATCCCAATGGGGCCTCGCGTCCACTTTGAGTTTGAAGACTGTAGGTGGCGGCGACAATTGCCAGGACACACCCTAGCGCGCCGAGGGCCGCGGCAGCAGGACGTGCTGCGATTTGGCTTGCGAAAGGAATGCGGTCAAGAAAACTGGTATTATCATCGTTGCGCGACAGCTTGATAGAGGCGCTTCCAATGGTCAATTCTGCTGGCAGACGCAATCGGTAACCATGGCCGGCCTCGATCTCCTCATCGCCTACGCGAAAATCACCGCCAATGGCTTCTACTCGAATATCTCTGCCATCCACACAGATGATGACGTGCTGAGGGGCAACGCCTTCATCCCTCAAAACGATACCTGCTCCGACTTTAGAGCCGATCGAATAATCCCCATCCTCAAGCGCGATTGATACGCCGGAGTGTATGCCACCGACGACTTCGAGTTGAAGAGGTAAAGGTTCGGTCGTCACCGATGGAACGTGGACCTTGGTCACATCATCACCCATAAAAGAGACCGTCTTAAGCTGGCCGGCTCAAGAAGAAAGTGGCGCCGCTGAGGACGCCACCTTCCTATTTGTCGTCTAAAATTAGTAGTTGCCGCTCTGGCCAGCAGCATAAGCAGTCTTTTCCATGCCAAGTTTGGCTTTGACAGCCGTGATTTCGGCCTGGTCTTTAGCAGCCTGGGTCAAAACCTCCTGCAACTGGGCAATGGCAGCGCCTGCGCCCGTGTTGCCCGTAGTTACACCAGCGCCTTGTCCGCCTACGACAGCGCCTAATGCGTCAGCCATGATGGTTACCTCCACTGAGAGTTGCATTCACAACAGAATACGACCTTATATCAAATGGCCATGTTCTGATTTACTTTGCTAAGTTAGCGAGGGTAGCAATTGCTGTCAATGAATTATAAATTCCCGATAAATAGATGCGAATAGCATTCAAGGTAAAAATTTCCCATAAACAGCGCAGCGGCAACAGTTGATTGTATAGCGTGAAATTTCAGCCCACGTAAACCGTCATGATCTTGACATCATTATTCTATATGCCCATAATTACGTTAAACAGGACGCTAAAACGTTCCACTATGGCTGCGCCATGTGCGATCGGTAAAATCTTGGCTCCAAATCGTAGGGCGGACACGTATTAGAGGAAGATAAAAGTGGCGTCAGAGTCTATGCTGAAACGCAGTCATATATGGGTATTCCTCACCGCTGCTCTCTGCCTTTGCCAAAATAGTGCGGCGAATGCGAAAATGCAGGCTTCGTGGGCCGAAGTTCCTTACAAATATATTGTTGTTGATCAAGATATTAGGGAAATTCTGATCGAGTTTGGCCGTAACGTCAAGGTGCCCGTTAAAGTCAGTTCAGCCATTGCAGGGCAAAGAATACGTGGCTCCGTTGCGCGATCAAAGACACAACAAGCTCAGCAATTTCTTCAAAATCTATGCGATGGTTATGGGTTGATCTGGTATTACGACGGATCAGCTTTACACATATCGAGTGAGCAAGAATTTGAGACAGAGCTGATTAGGCTACGTCAGACAACCCCTGAAGAGGTGCGCAAGCAGTTGGACGACTTGGCATTGAGCGACCCTAGGTTTAAAATCAACATTTCTAAAGATGGGTTTATGCTCACTGTGTCGGGGCCACCGGCCTATCGATTACTCGTTCGTAAAGCTGTTTCGAGCTTACAGAGAGCAGAAATTTTTCGTCCTGCAAAAGAAGTTGGTATGAATGACAGCTCAGATGTGCGGGTCTTTCGGGGTGGCTCTTGATCACACACAACTTCTTTTGATCCGGCATGAAAATTGACGTTTTTTATGATCAATTTGGTTGACTATAACTATCAGACGCGCAAAATTCTTTAGAATTACTGCAACAAGGAGTGAATCTGCCATGGACCCGATCACTGCAGGTGCTGTTGTTAACCTAGCTAGCAGTATTTTTGGCGGCAATAATCAACAGGCCGAACTCGAGAAAGCCATAGCTGAAGGTGGAGCTCTTGTCGGCGCTAACATCGCGATAAGCGGCCTTCTTGATACCGCTGGTGATGATACTGAATATTTACAGCTTGAATACTGATGCCATTTATGTGAGCTGATCTCTTAGACGGCATCAAGGAAACAGTAGCTTAAAGGGTAATCTGCATGGAAGTTACCGCGGCCGCACCTGTGGCTTTAGAAATTTCTCAAGTGACAG
>CAYVJO010000269.1:0-411 GCA_964451735.1 uncultured Hyphomicrobiaceae bacterium
CCGAGCTTTCCCTCAACCGCGCCGAAGTGTCTTTCCGTTCCCGGCTCGGCGGGTGCTAGCGCAGTGTAATGCTCGCCCAGACCGGCGCGGTGACTGCATAGAGCTTCAACCCCTGAGGCGCGGTCGGGTAAGGACGACCCGCCGGAAAGACTGAGACGAGAGCGGCTATGCAGCATATTTGCTTCCCTGTAAGGGAGAACGCGGCCATCGACTTTGGCTACGGCTGCCCAACAATAAAAACGATAGACTTGATCGTGTAAAGGAAACGAAACAGTCGTTCTTGCAGGCCAAGATACATGCGGAACGTCTGGAATGGGGACTGAAACAGAAGATCGCCAGGATTGTCGACAACAGGTCGCAGATGGGATCGGCATGGGCCTCACATGTCCTCGAACGTGCGGTCAAGGGGTG
>CAYVJO010000269.1:421-1947 GCA_964451735.1 uncultured Hyphomicrobiaceae bacterium
GGGTGACGCAAAGCCCCTTGGAGAAGCGGCACGCTGTTAGCGGGCGTGAGACAGCGCGTTCCATCTCCAAAAAGCTCCGCCTTTGGAACACCTAAATCTCGATAGGTGTTGTAGTGTTTTATGTAAGGACACTTGGAGATAATGACATGACCCTATTGAATTCTCTATTGACAAAGGCAGTTGCCCTCGCGCTTGGCATAGCATTGGCCGCGCCCGCGGCAGCGGAGGGAACGATCCGCCTCGTTGAACAGCCCGGTATTTCATACTTGCCTTTCCATGTGATCCGCGACCAGGGCCTGCTCGACAAGCATGGGGCTGCGCAGGGGATCAAGATCACTGCTGAATGGTCGCAGCTTTCGGGCGGGGCGGCAACAAATGACGCTCTGCTGTCAGGATCCGTTGACGTCGCCGCCGCGGGTGTGGGGCCGGCCTTGACGATCTGGGACCGTACGCGAGGCGCTCAGAATGTTCGCGGGATCGTGGCCGGCGCGCAGTTCCCGTTCGCGCTGATCACCAACAACCCCAAGGTTAAGACTATCGCAGACTTCGGCCCTGACGACCGTATCGCGGTGCCCTCTGTCGGCGTCTCGGTCCAGGCGCGCACGCTCCAGTTTGCCGCGGCAAAACTCTGGGGCAAAGAGAATTTCGCTAAGCTCGACGCACTGACCGTATCGCTGCCGCACCCGGATGCGACCCAGGCTCTTCTCTCGCGCTCGGGTACGATTACGGCGCATTTCTCCAATTCGCCATTCCAGGAACAAGCGCTGAAAGACGAGAGCATTCGCCAGGTGCTCGACAGTTTCGAGGTGTTCGGCGGGCCCACGACTTCGCTCATCATCTATACGACAGATGCGTTTCGCACCAAGAACCCAAAGACTTACGCGGCCTTCGTGGATGCCTATATTGAGGCGGCGGCCTGGATCTCTGCGAACCACGAGGCAGCGGCCGATACCTTCATTCGCGTCACTGGCTCGAAACTTGACCGCGATTTGATCCTGTCGATCCTCACCAATCCGCGCAACAGCTTCGACCCGACTCCGCGTAACACAGAGGCGCTCGCCTATTTCCTGCATGAGGTAGGCGCGCTGAAAAACCGGCCCGAAAGCTGGCGCGATTACTTCTTTGAAACCATCCACGATCGGCCAGGCAACTGACCCGTGACCGTCCAGTCGCTCACGCATAAGGGTGCGCCTTTACGAACCGGCGCACCCCTGCTTGTCGCGAGTGACCTGACGCTCGTCTACTACGGCGCGAAAGGCCCGCATCTTGCAGTGGACCGGGTCAGTCTCGACCTCGCCGAAGGCGAGCGCCTTGTGTTGCTTGGTCCCTCGGGGTGTGGCAAGTCCACGATACTGAAGGCGATAGCGGGGTTCGTAAAACCCGCCGCGGGTACGATCACATTGCGCGACCGCCCGATCATCGGCCCAGGATCGGAACGTGTGGTTGTGTTTCAGGAATTCGACCAGCTGCTGCCCTGGAAAACGGCGCTTAGCAACGTCATGTTTCCGCTTATCCGGGCGCGACGA
>CAYVJO010000269.1:1957-3242 GCA_964451735.1 uncultured Hyphomicrobiaceae bacterium
CCCCGATCCGAGGCTCGGGCGCAAGCCGAGGACGCGCTGGCCCGTGTGGGTTTGACACGTGCGCTGCACCAATATCCGCATGAGCTCTCCGGCGGTATGAAGCAACGCGTCGCCATCGCACGGGCATTGGCTATGCGGCCCGAGGTTCTGCTGATGGATGAACCCTTCGCCGCGCTCGATGCGCTAACGCGCGCACGTTTGCAAGCGGATCTCCTGCGCGTGGTCGAAGAGGCGCGCGCGACGCTTCTGTTCGTTACACATTCGATTGACGAGGCGTTGCTGATCGGTACGCGGCTGCACCTTTTATCGGCCCATCCCGGCCGCACGCTGGCCACCCGAAACGTAGCGGGGCTAGCGCCGGGCACACCCTCATTCACCCGCACAGCAGCCGAGGTGCACCGGCTGCTGTTCCCGCAGGCGGAGGCCGCCGATGTCTGATCTGCCGCTGATCGCGCAACCCACGCGCTTGGCACGGCTATGGGAAAACCAGATCCTTCGGCGACTTGTGGTGTTGAGCGTCCTTGGCGTTGCCTGGGAACTGGCCGCGATCTGGCAGAATAATCCGATTATGCTGCCGCGCCTTTCCACAACACTTGCGGCGCTGGCAGAGGCGGTGCGTGACGAGCGTCTGCTAGGGGCTGCCTGGGTCTCGCTCTCGGTGCTGCTGAAAGGTTATGGCCTGGCGCTGTCCATCGCGCTGGTGCTCGTCGCTCTGGCAGCCGCGAACCGCTTCGCCCGCGACGCACTGCAGACGCTGACGGCGATGTTCAACCCGCTGCCCGCCATCGCGCTGCTGCCTCTCGCGCTTCTATGGTTTGGTCTGAATGAGACAAGCCTCATATTCGTGCTGTGCCACGCCGTGATCTGGCCCTTCGCATTGGCGGCGCTCCAAGGCTTCGAGTCTGTACCCGAGACACAGCGATTGGTCGGGCGAAACTATGGTCTGCGTGGCCCGTCCTTCGTGGCGCTGATCCTAGCGCCAGCGGCGCTGCCTTCACTGCTGTCCGGCCTCAAGATCGGCTGGGCTTTCGCCTGGCGTACACTGATCGCGGCGGAACTGGTGTTCGGCGTCTCCTCCGGCACGGGCGGACTTGGCTGGTTCATCTTCAGGAACCGCAATGAACTCTACACCGACAAGGTCTTCGCCGGGCTCGTGGTGGTCATCCTGATCGGGCTGATCGTCGAACTTGGGATTTTCCGCACGGTCGAGAACCGGACCGTGCGCCGCTGGGGAATGCAAACATGACGAAACGGCAGCTTCATCTCGGGGCTTTTCTTTACCCCA
>CAYVJO010000269.1:3252-4792 GCA_964451735.1 uncultured Hyphomicrobiaceae bacterium
CACGTCGCCGCCTGGCGCCATCCGGAGGGGCAGCCGGACGCAGGCGTGAACATCGCCCATTACCGGCATCTCGCGCAGGTGGCGGAACGTGGGCTGTTCGACCTGATATTCCTGGCCGATGGCGTCGGCGTGCGGGGCGACGATCTCGAAGCGCTGTCGCGCACTGCGATCCGTTATGTCGGACAGTTCGAGCCCTTGACGCTGCTCTCGGCGCTGAGCCAGGCGACGTCCCGGATAGGCCTTGTCGCTACGGTCTCGACAACCTACAACCCCCCTTACATCATCGCGCGTAAATTCGCCTCGCTCGACCACCTATCTGCCGGGCGCGCGGGCTGGAACCTCGTTACCTCGGCCGACGATTACGAGGCGATGAACTTTGGCCTGGACCATCAGCTTGCCCATGCCGCCCGCTACGCCCGGGCCGAGGAAGCGGTTGATGTGGTGGCGGCCTTGTGGGATAGCTGGCCCGACGACGCTTTCGTGCGCGACAAGGCCTCGGGCCGCTTCTTCGAGCCCGATACATTCAGCCCTATACGTCATCGCGGCCCGCATTACCGGGTGCACGGACCGCTTAACGTGCCGCGCAGTCCGCAGGGACGAGCCGTGATCTTTCAGGCTGGCGCGTCTGGGTCAGGCGTAGCGCTGGCCGCGCGTACCGCCGATGCGGTTTTTGCCGCCAGCCAGACCCTTGCCGAGGGGCAGGCTTATTACGCCGATCTCAAACAGCGCCTGCCCGCCCACGGTCGCAATCCGCGTGACATCAAGGTCATGCCCGGTGTCTTTCCCGTGATCGGGCGCACACGCACCGAGGCCGAGGACAAGTTCGCGCAACTGCAGGATCTGGTTTACCCCGACGTAGCAATTTCGCACCTCTCGGGGCTAATCGGGCGCGATCTGAGGGACTTCGATCCGCACGGTCCGCTACCCGACTTGCCGGTGACGGAGGGCTACGTCAGCCGCCAGAAGTTGCTGGCCGACCGCGCGCAGCGCGACAATTTGAGTATCCTCGACCTTGCCCTGTCGATGGCGGGAGCTCGCGGTCATTGGCAAATCACCGGCACACCCGCGGACATAGCCGACGCTCTGGAGGAGCGGTTCGAGGGTGGTGCGGCCGATGGTTTCAACATCATGGCGCCCATCTTGCCAGGGGGGCTGGAGGATTTCGTGGATTTCGTGATCCCAGAGCTTCAGCGCCGGGGCCTTTTCCGTACCGCCTATGCGGGCTCCACGCTGCGCGATCATCTTGGCCTGCCGCGCCCTGCTGCGGGCGAAGGCTATGCCGCGCGCGAGTGGACCTGCGCCGATGCCGCCGAATGACGATCAACAAGAGGACCGACCCATGACCAGCAAACACCCCGAAACGCTTGCCCTACACGCCGGGTGGCGCGCCGACCCCTCGACCGGCGCAGTGCAGCCTCCGATTTATCAAACGACATCCTTCCAGTTCCAGAATACCGACCATGCCTCGCGCCTGTTCGCATTGGAAGAACTTGGGCCGATCTACACACGCATCGGCAACCCCACGAACGATGTTCTAGAA
>CAYVJO010000270.1:0-4792 GCA_964451735.1 uncultured Hyphomicrobiaceae bacterium
ACCTCGACTGCATTGATGTTCAGCTGACCCCGACAGATTCGGGTGATCCAGCGCCTCGTGGAATCATTCGTGGTGCGAGTCGGTCTACCATGTGTGGATGGGTCAGCCTTCGAGCGCTGCACGTCGATCCCGAGGGAGCATCGAGACGCTGCCCAGCGGGTCCCTGCGCGTGAAGGTGTACGCAGGGGTCGATCCGGTGTCCCGTCGACGGCTATATCTCGACGAGACCATCCCGCCGGGACCCAAGGCTGCGAGCGAGGCAGAGAAGGCGCGGACGAGGTTGCTCGGTCAGGTCGACGAGCGCCCCGAAAGACGCTCGACTGGGACACGCCAACGGAGCGGGTCGCTGCTTTACTGAACGCGTGATGACACGACCGTTGCGACGACTGCTGGGATCCAAGGGGTCGGGTGCTCGGTGATGTCGGTGACCCATAGCTGATTGATCTCGGATCGGGCGAAGTTGCGATCGACAAGGTCCTTCGCGAGGAGGTCCGGTCGAGGTGCTCGCCATCGCGGCCGGCCGGTCACGCCCCGGATCCCGGCGCGGGCCATCAGCGTCTCCACCGCGTTGTGCCCGACCGCGACGCCTTGGCCGAGGGTGAGCTCGGCATGCACGCGGCGGGAACCGTAGGTGCCGTTCGAGGCGGCGTGCACGATCCTGATCTGGTCGCCGACGGCATGATCGGTGGGATATGCACGAGCCGACTGATAGGTCAGGACGTCCACGGACAAGATCGCCCGAACCGTCGCGAACGGATCATCCCGACCCTTGCCCCGCCCCGATCATGTCCATGACGGGCCCCCGCGATCGCGGAGGGAGTGCGGATGAGTGCGCATTTAGCCGATGAGTGAACGCTGTGGCGCATCCCGCCCCTTCATACCCATGCTCTATCGAACCTTGGACCGCGTCGGCGGTCAGAGGGCTGATCAAGGCGAGCGTCGAGGGAGGGCAGTGGTGGTGATACGGCACATAGTGCTGTTCAAACTCAAACACGGATGCACCTTCTTCGACGAGGCCGTGCTACGAGCAGAGGAATCGTCAGTGGAGGTAGGCGAACGTGTGCCGGGCATCGTGGAATGGCGCGTTGGTCGAAATATTTCGTCTCGAGATGATGCATACGACTTCGCGGTGGTGGCGCTCTTGCTAAATGAAAGGGCACTAAAGGACTACCTGGATCACCCATTCCATCGACAGTCGGCCGACCAGTGGCGCCAAATCGGCAGCTGGGTGGTCACTGATCTTCATGAGGAAAGTTCACTTCGGCGTCATTAGGGTACATGGAGGGCGAGGGAAAGGTATGTACACCGTTTACTATCCCGAGCTGGCGGACCTGGTTCGCGAGGTCCGCCGAAGTCATGACGAGCTTCTCCACGGCCTCTGGACACCTTCTCGCCTTGAAGCTCACCAGGCCGAGCAGGTGAGCCGGACTATTGAATACGTCAAGCAGCGGTCACCCTTCTACCACGAACGCTTCAGACACCTGGACACGGCAGCGGTCCGTGGCGGGTGGCCTGCCTCCCTAGCCGACGTGCCCCCGACGACCAAGGAGGACCTGCGCGCCGCGCAGTTTGATCTGCTCTCCCGCCCCCTGGCACGGGCGTGGGTATTCTACGAAACGACTGGCACGACCAGTGCCGCCACGCCCTGTCCGAGGGACAACTTGGACAGCTTGCACAACAACGTGGCTTTAACAGCGTATTACGAATCCGTGTTCCAATTTCTAGGCGATAATCAGGTGATCGGCATATCGGGGCCAAGTGAGCTGCACGCAACGGGTGATACCTTCGGAGACGTCTGCCGTAATCTCGGACTCACGGTCGCTAAGCTCTGGCCGCACTCGCCAATGATGGGGTTCACCAGAGCACTAGAGGTGCTGCGCGCGCTGCCCGTAACGGGGCTTTTCTGCACGCCGGGCATGGCGCTGACGTTGGCCAAACAGGCACGCGCCGCCGGCTTGGACCCCGAGCTTGACTTTGCCCTCGAAGTCCTTATGTTGACCGGCGAGCTGGCTTCTCCCAGCCTCCTTGACAACATCGGTCGGCTTTGGGGCGCCCGGGCGCTTAACTGCCTCTATGCCTCCCAGGAGGTCTCCGTGCTTGCCGCCGTCGCAGGCGACGGCGAGCTATACACGGTCCCAATCATCAATTATTACGAGGTTGTCGACCCAGTCACCCTGGAGTCGGTGCCCCCTGGGCCTGGCGGCGCGCAGGAAGGGGAATTGGTTGTAACTAACCTGTACCGAGGGTCAAAGCCACTGGTTCGCTACCGAACGGGTGACCTGGTGCGCCTACTGCCGCCCGTTGTGGGCGGCACGGTGCCTGCTCAACGGTTGTTCCCGCTGGGCCGGGTGCGAGACCGGATGGAGCTGAACGGTGTGGTGCTCAGCGGCTACGAGCTTGAGGAGCTGGTGCTCGGCGAGGTCCGGGGGTACCTCGACTACCAGATTGTTGTCGACGAGGTGGCTAGACGGGATCGCGTCACCTTGCGCCTGCAGGGCGATCTCGTCTCCGACGGCCGTGGGCTGGACAAAACAGTCGAACGCTTTCGGAGCGAGCTTGACACAGAGCTGAATATCGCCTTTCAAGATCTCGGCGCCGTGACTAGTACGGGTGCAATGGTGAGCTGGAAAGCGGCCCGCGTCGTGGACAGGCGACCCAGAGGGCGCGTGGGGCCCGAAACCGGCGCCGAGAAGGCTGCCGCCCTGGCGCTGGCAGCCCGGAGAGCGCGATGAGGCGTCTGGAGGGAGAAGCGACTCGTCCTGGCGGCGAGCTTCGCACTGGCCGATGGGTATACCATAATGGGCGCTTCCTGCCTTTCGGCGAGGTCACTCTGCCGCTGACCACCCAGGCGTTACACTATGGAACCGGCGTCTTCGACGGTATCCGTGCCTTCGTGCCGGCCGCGGGGCAAGGCCTGAATCTCTTCCGGGCGCACGACCACTTCCGGCGCTTCCTCCGCTCCTGTCGCCAGCTCCGGATCGAAGCCCCGAACGACCACGAACACCTGGTAGACGCCACCATCAAGCTTTTGCAGTACGAGCGGGCAACGACCGACGTGTACATCCGTCCGTTGGCGTACAAGGTCGCCCTCCTGCCTGGCACCCCCCCGGGCGTTGGGCTACAGGGCATCTCAGGTTCCGTCTCCGTCGTCGTTCAGGTGCTTGGTCCATACTATCCGGAATCCGGAATCCGCTGCGCGGTGTCTTCGTGGCGGCATCCCGGCCGAGCAATGATACCGGTGGACGCCAAGCTCACTGGCGGGTATGTCAACAACGCGCTGGCGGTCGACGAGGCCCGGGATATGGGCTATGACGACGCCATCTTGCTGGACGAACGGGGGCAGGTGACCGAGGCCAGCACCTCGAACGTTTTCACCGTGGTGAATGGGCATATTGTAACGCCGCCGCGAGGGGCCGCCATTCTTCCTGGCATCACCCGAGACACTGTCCTCACGTTTGCCCATGCCAGCGGTATCAGAGTTGTGGAGCGCGAGCTGAGCGTGAGGGAGCTGCTGGACGCTGAGGAAGTATTCCTCACCGGCACGGGCGTGGGCGTCGTCCCTGTCGTAGAGATTTCCGGCCGCCGAATCGGAGACGGCGCGCCGGGATCGCTCACCGCCGCCCTCGTCCGCAGCTACTCGGCCGCGGTGCGGGCCGAAGTGCCGGATCCGCACGGCTGGCGGACCCATGTCCCGTTCGCGTGGCCGCGTGACCCGGCCCCGTAACCCGGTCCCGTGACCCGAACCTCGGCAAGCGCTCGAACCGCATGACGGGAGCAGCGGATGGCAATGACATCGACATCGCTCGGGTGGATCAGCATCAAAGGAGCGAGGAGCGGGCCGCTGAAAGCGGTCGCCACCCTCGGCCCTACTGGCACGAGCAGCGAGCGAGCGGCGGGCCTGCTCTGGCGGCATATGTCGAATGACGACGCCGCGTGCCCCCGAATCCACCTGTACGATGAGTACGAGTTCGCCGCCGCGTCGGTCCGTTCCGGGTCTGCCAGTCACTTTGTCGTGGCCAACGCCTACCAAGGCGTTAACGAGTTCTATATGGACGATGTGCTGTCGCTAGCAGCCGTATTCGTGATGGACACCCCGCCCTACGGCCTGGCTGCAGTCGGGGACGTGGCTGGGTTGGCGCGACCACTGAGCGTCGTCAGCCATCCGTCCCCGGTACCGCTTATAGTGCCGCTCCTGCCCGAGGCGTGCCGAATCGACAGCATCATTCGCGTTTCCTCGACGAGTGCTGCCGCTCGCGCCGTCCGGGAGCGTACCGCCGACCTCGCCCTGACCACGAGCACGGCCGCGCTGGCCCATGGCCTGACCTTCGTGTCCCGCACCCGGCGGATCCGGATGGTGTGGTCGGTCTTCACGCCTGGCCCACGACCGCTTCGTGAGCTGGCCGACGAGATGCACCTGCTGGAGGCGTGACGTGCTGGTGCTCGACGGGGCCGCCGTCCACGAGGCATTCCCGATGCGGGACGCGGTCCCGCTCATGGCCGAGGCGATGCGCCGCTTCAGTCGTGGGGACGTCACCCAACCGCTGCGCATGGTGCTTCAGCCCCCGGACGACGCGGGCCTGGTCGCCGTGATGCCGTGCCACGTTGCCGGCGCTGGCTACGGCCTCAAGGTCATCGTGCTGAAGCCGGGCAACGCCTCGCGAGGCCTTCCGGCGCACGTCGGGGCACTGCTTGTCCTGGATCCCGAGACCGGGTACCCGCTGGCGGTGCTGGACGCCGCTGCCGTGACCGCCGTCCGAACGGCGGCGGTCTCCGCGGTCGCCACCGCGGCGCC
>CAYVJO010000271.1:0-4148 GCA_964451735.1 uncultured Hyphomicrobiaceae bacterium
GAGTCCCTGGATGAACGTGTCGATCTGAGCCAAGCGGGCCGCTTCACGCACCTCCTCGTCGCTCGCATCGGGGCGGCCGTAGCGAATATTATATTCGATGGTGTCGTTGAACAGCACCGTGTCCTGGGGGACCATTCCCAGGCTTGCGCGCAGCGACTCCTGCGTGACCGCGGCGATATCCTGGCCATCGATGAGGATGCGTCCGGATGTGGTTTCGTAAAACCGGAACAGCAGCCGAGAAATCGTGGATTTCCCCGCGCCAGACGGCCCGACGAGCGCAACCATCTTTCCCGCGGGGACCTCGAAATCGATGCCCTTCAGGATAGGCCGCGCCGGATCGTATGAGAAATGCACATTCTCGAAACGGATCGCGCCCTTTTCGATAGCCAGCGGCTTGGCGCCAGCCTTGTCGGTGACTTCGGGCGGCTGCCCCAACAGCGTAAACATCGCTTCGATATCGACCAGCCCCTGGCGTAGTTCGCGATAGATCATGCCGAGAACATTGAGCGGCATATAAAGCTGAAGCAGCATAGCATTGATCATGACGAAATCGCCCAGGGTGTGCGTGCCGTTCACGACACCACGCGCGGCGAGCAACATGCATATCGTCAATCCGGCTGTGTAGATCACGGATTGGCCGGTATTGAGGAAGGCCAGCGATTTATATGTGCGCACGGCCGCATCCTCATAGCGGGCCATCGACCGGTCGAACCGGCGAGCTTCCCATGACTCATTGCCGAAATATTTGACAGTCTCGTAATTCAGAAGACTGTCGATCGCCTTGGTGTTGGCCTCTGTGTCGCTGTCGTTCATCTCGCGCCTGATGGCGATGCGCCACTCGCTGGCCTTGAATGTGAACCAGGTATAGAGGATGAGCGTTGCCGCGATTATAAGCGAAAACTGCCAGCCGAAGAAATAGGCCGCGATACCAAGCACGAGCGCAAGTTCGAGCACGGTCGGGACCGAATTGAGCATCCCCATTCGAATGATGAGTTCCACCGCCTGCCGGCCTCGCTCGATGACGCGGCTGAGACCACCGGTTTTGCGCTCAAGATGAAAGCGCAGCGAGAGCCTGTGCAAATGTTCGAAGGTTTGATTGGAGAGCTTGCGGACAGCGTTCTGGCCCACCCGTGTGAACAGGACGTCTCGGATCTGGGTGAAGCCCATCATAAGGATGCGGCCGATGCCATAACCGAGAATCAGAGCGATGGGAACGATTGTAAGCGCCGTCGCCCCTGTTACTGCCGCTTCGCCCGTCGCGCTGCCGGTGAACCAATCGACAGCGCCCTTATACGCCAGGGGCGTTGCCACTGTAATCAGCTTGGCGGCCACAAGAACCACCGCTGCAAGCACGACCCGCAGCCTCAGATCGGGGCGGTCCCGCGGCCATATGAATGGCGTTAGCTTCCAAAGGATGAATGCGGGTGACGCGGTATTTGCATGCTTATCCTGAAAGAAAGATGAGCTTTGCGTGGTGCTGCGGAATTTCAAGATATGTCTCTCAAGCTGGATATGGAGCCAAGTCACTCGGGCGCCAGGCTCTCTTTTTAGAATAAATGTAAGCGGCAGGGAACAATCGCAAGCCATTCCGGCCCTAAAGGACGCAGACCAGGCTTTTGACGAAAAACGGCCTGCAAATGATCTTTCTGCAACTTCAAAGAAGCGTAATAAAAACCAACACGCTTTCTCATTAAACTTCAGCTTGAGTTTGCCGGTTTCCGCGGTTACGAAACCTCGCGTGTGCAGCGTCAGTGAGGGGCAGAAGATGGCGAATATCGACAAAGCAGGGTTTGATGCGGCTTCGCGTACACCCCCAAAAAGCGGCTTGTTATCATCACTGGGCGGCTCGCAATTTATCGCAGCGCAGTTTTTTACAATCATTGCGACCATTCTTGGTGTTTATCTTGCTGGATATGTCGGCTTCCAAAGAACGCTCGAATATGACAGTTTCGTAAAGGCGCAAGAGCAAGCCAGTCTAATCCAATCGATCAGCGCGGAGCTGAGCCATAATACGAGCCGCCTGCGCGAATTCGTGCCCAAAATGGAGAAAACGCAGGAAGGCATACCGGTCTATGGCGACTGGCCGCGCTTACGCCTGTTCCTCTGGCAGGCCGCAGGACAAAATCCATCCGTATTCGCAGCCCCCGCGCAGTCGCTGGCAGATCTGCAGGCTTTTTATGAAGATATCGGCGAAATGCTGAATGATGCCGCTGCCAAGGAGAACTTCAGACGGTTGACGACGTCGAATGTTTACGATCGCAAGGTTTTTACCGAGGAGTTCGATAAGAAATTGCAATCTGCCGAAACTGCACTCCTGCCCGCTCTGCAATCCGCTGTTGCCGAAGCGCAGGTCTTAGTTAGCAAATATTCGTCTGTCAAGTAGACAGCGAGATTAGCGCATCGGAACGAAAATTGCGCAGGGTTTTCGTTTCGATGTTGGAAGCAATAGATAAAGCGCCACGGCCGACTCTGATTAAAAGTCTGACTCTATGCTTATGGACTATCGGGCACAAAACGGTTTCCACTTTTGCTTAAAGCGCTTTACAGCCAGTCTTGCAGTATGGCGATGAGCGGAGTATCGGCGGGCGGCATGGGATAGTCACGCAACTTGTTTGCGCGTACCCAGGCGAGTTTTTGCCCCTCCATCGGCGTTAACTCGCCTTCCCATCGCCGACAGATGAAGAGCGGCATCAACAAGTGGAAATTGTCATAAGCGTGACTGGCGAAGGTCAGCGGCGCAAGACAAGGCTTATGCAATACGATGCCGAGTTCCTCGCGGATTTCGCGGATGAGAGCAGCTTCCGGCGTTTCGCCTGTCTCAAGCTTACCTCCGGGAAATTCCCAGAGACCCGCCATCACCTTGCCGTCAGGCCGCTGTGCGAGCAGCACGCGGTCATCCTCGTCGATCAGGGCGAGCGCAGCGACTAGTACGAGCTTGACGGGCGCATCGCTCATGTCAACTGCGGTAACTGCCATTGATGTCGATATAGCCATGTGTGAGGTCGCAACCCCAAACGGTCGCACGGCCAGTTCCACCCGTTCCGACATCTGCGCGTATCACAATGTCCTCGCCTTTCATATAAGCGCTTGCCGCATGCTCGCTGTAATCGGGGCTTCGCATTCCGTCTCTGGCAAGCTGGATGTCGCCAAACCAGATCGAGAGACGGTCACGGTTCGCCGCCTCGCCAGACTTGCCGACCGCCATCACCACTCGACCCCAATTGGCATCCTCGCCCGCGAGCGCCGTTTTGACGATAGGCGAGTTTGCGATGGAAAATGCTATCCGCTTTGCGGCGCCATCGCTTTCGGCACCCTCGACATGGACTGTCATCAGCTTGGTGATCCCCTCTCCATCCTTGACGATCTGGATGGCCAGATCGCGCATCAGATCGCAGAGCGCCTCTGAAAAGCGGTTGAGCGCGGGATCAGCGGCGTCCTCGAACCATTGTACACCGTGCGCAGCAGAGCCGGTCGCAAAGGCAAGAAGCGTATCGCTTGTCGAGGTATCACCATCGACGGTGATCGCGTTGAAGGTTGTCTCGACATGACGGCTTAGCAGCGTTTGCAAAGCAGGCGCGGCGATGGCCGCGTCGGTGAAAATGAAAGCCAGCATGGTCGCCATGTCCGGCGCGATCATGCCGGAGCCTTTCGCGATGCCGTTAAGCGTAACCGTCACGCCGCTGATTTCCGCCTTTCGCGAGGCTAGCTTGGGATAGGTGTCCGTGGTCATGATCGTCCGAGCCGCATCGACAAAGCCGGTCTCCTCGGCGTCGCGCGCAAGCTTGCCCATGACCGCATCGAACTTGCCCGGCGGAATCGGTTCGCCGATGACGCCCGTCGAGGCGAGAAAAACCTCCGCAGGCTCGCATCCAACAGCCTCCGCCGTCAGAGTAGCCGTAGCTTCGACGATTTCCCGGCCGCGCATGCCCGTAAAGGCGTTCGCATTGCCCGAATTCACGACGAGCGCCCGCGCCCGGCCATGCGTGAGTTGCAGGCGACACCATTCTATCGGCGCGGATGCTGTTTTGGACCGCGTCAGAACACCCGCCACCCGACTTCCCTCCGGCAAGATGACGAGGAGGACGTCACGCCGGCTGCGATAGCGAATGCCGGCTTCAGCAGAAGCCAGTCTAACACCCGGCAATGCT
>CAYVJO010000271.1:4158-4788 GCA_964451735.1 uncultured Hyphomicrobiaceae bacterium
GGCGATATTTTCACTTGAGCCGCTCCCATCCATCGACACTATGGCTTTTTCTCGGCATTCGGCTCGGCTGGGCCGCCATCCAATTGCGGATCAGCCGCAGGCTGAGCGCCAGCCTCGGCTTCCACCGCTTTTTTCAGATCAGGGTCGATAAATTCGATTTTTGCATCGGCCCGCAAAGCTTGCACCGCCCCTTGCAGCTTCGCCTGAACGAGCGAGGCCGTGATCTGATCCTTGACATCCTCAAAACTGGGTGGTTGACGGTCGCGTTTATCCTCCACTTTGAGAACATGCCAGCCGAATTCCGTTTGCACGGGATCGGAGATCTTGCCTTTTTCAATCGCGAACGCCGCATCCTCGAAAGGCTTTACCATCTGGCCGCGCGAGAAATAACCAAGATCGCCGCCGCCCTGTCCGCCGCGATCTTGGGAATATTTTGTCGCGAGCGCTGCAAAATCGCCGCCTTCGCTCAATTCCTTGACGACAGTCTTGGCCTCATCCTCAGTCTTGACCAGAATATGCCTGGCTCTGACCTCTTCCTGCGGGGGAATACTCTTCACGCGCTCGTCGTAAAGGGCCAGGGCATCGGTTTGTGGCACGGAATCGCGAATCTGGTTTTCAAAAAATGCGTCC
>CAYVJO010000272.1:0-4787 GCA_964451735.1 uncultured Hyphomicrobiaceae bacterium
CATCCCCCGCCCCTCTTGTCAGCTGCTTCCCCGCCGAGCGCCGTGAGCAGCCGGGCCTCGACCTGGGCAAGCGCATCATCCGCGGCGATCCTGGCTTTCAACTCGGACTGCCATGGCTCCATTGCCTTGGCCGCAGCGCCTTGCAATTGCTTCGTTTCGGCAAGGGCCGCGTTCAAATCCGCAGCCTCCAGACGATGCTCGGTACGCGCAAGGATTGCGCGAGTGGTGTCGCCTGGAACATCCCCCTTGCGCCTGACTCGCACGAAGGACTTCACCTTCGCCCAAAGTCCGGAGGCAAAGGAGTCATCGGCCGGCTGGTTTTCGGACTCGAGCGCGGCGTTTGCGGCGCTACTGAATCCGGTGATGAGTTGGTCGAGACTTTTGACACCCTGATCACGAAGCAACTCAAGCGCCGAGAGGTCCAAAGGAACCGGCGACATTTCAGCCACCGATTTGAGCTCAGACGCGAAAGGTTTCCCCTCATGCGTGGCGCGGCGCAGATTATACAAGGCCAGTGCGAGGGCGGCGGCCTTGCTGTCGGATTGCATCTCGGATTGGGCTTGTGCGACGCGGCCAAGTCGCTCTTCCAGTACACTCAGCCTTGAAGTCAACGGATCGAGCGATTGCTGGACCACCTGCTCGCTGGCCGCGGAAGCGGGTGGACGCGCTTCAAGCGCCTGGAGCCGCACAGAAAGGCTTGCGATATCCTGCTTCAGTACGCCTATCTCGGCAGTGGCGGCTTCGGCTTGCGCGGTTTGGGACAAAGTCTCCTTAAGGCCAGACTCCACCGAGGCGATGCGAATCCGGGTGTTTTCGATTGCGTCCTGAAGCGCCTGCGTTTGCGGGGCAACGTCATCAGGGGCTTTTTGCCCGCCATAGATCGCGTAAGATAAGAGCACAGCGATCACACCCCCTGCGACGCCAGCCGCCAGTTGCGTAGCAACCCCCCGAAATACACTTTCGGGAAGTGGCCGAGGTGGAGAAAGCGCTTTATACGCCTCACCGCGCGGGCGCGTCCCCTGTTCGCCGCCATCTCCTGCGGCCGCGCCAGATGATTTTTTTTCTGCGGCCCCAGAGCTGTCTGCGGATGTTTTGGACGGCTCTTCGTCGGAAGATATGTCTTCGGCTGTCAAATCCAGAGTCGCGTAGGGGCGGTTCTCTTTCCCTGCATTCCCCGGAGTTTTATTTTCAGGCCCATTGTCTGCGGTCATTGTCTCTGCTCCCGCTTTCATCGCGGCAGGTTGTTCCTGCAACCTTGCTTCGTCTAAACGAAGCAAGGTTGCATATCAAAATGTCAAGTAGCCCGCCCTAGCAAGAACATGGCGCAAGGGCATGCTCCATATCGATCGCCGGAGCGCAGAATAAGACGCCAAGTCTTAATGATTACCAAGCGCCCGTTGAAGATTGACCAGCGACTCGCTTCGGAATGGAGCGGGGCCGATCAGATTTATGAACTCCGCCTCCGTTGGACGCGATGAAACGGCAATGGTCAACCCGTCAATTTCACCTAGCGATTTTGCGATCGCTTCCGAATAACAATAACATGTTATGCCGCGCACTTCTTCCATGAGCTGGAAGTTTGTCACGAACGCACTGAAGGCGGATGCTGTCCGAGCCGACATCAGGATCACGCCATCCAAGCCCGTTCTTAAATTTTCAGCGAAATCGGCGCGAAGAGCCGGATCGACGATCTGGGCCTCATAAATGATGATGCGCGGGATCTCGAAGCCGGACGCTTTCAAAGGCGCTTCGAGATCGTAGGCCAGATGCTGGCCTGTAAGGTAGAGCAAAGCGCCGGCCTCTGGTTTTGCCTCATCCTCGATCAATGGAACGAGGTCCTTTGCCGCGCCGCGTCCGGTTATAATGAGTGGAAAACCTATTTCCCCCGCTAGCTCCGACGTGCCCTCGCCAACGCAGTAAACCGGCAGGCGTCTGGCCAACTCGAACGAACCGTTCCGGGCGAGGCCGCGCAGCGCATTCCGGCTGGTCGCGATCATACCCTGTACAGAAGTGAGGTTTAGAGGCGTGAGATGCGGATACACGACGTCGAGAAGCGGATACACGTAAGGATCGTGCCCGAGAGCCTTGAGTTGAGCCGCCTGGCGCTTGGCGTCGTCAAGAGGGCGCGTTATCGCCAGACGCATTACGCCACCGCGCGAAGAAAGTCCGGTCCAGCCAGTTTCAGGAGTTCCCGTGCCGCATCTATCCCCATCGCCACCCTGTCGGCGTGAGAGCCGCGCCGTTCCGTTTCGTAAGATATGGCGCCATCGGGGGTAAGGATCTGACCTCGAAAATGCAACGCATCACCGTCGAGCCGAGCAAGGCCCGCGATCGGCGTGCGGCAAGACCCATCAAGTTCGGCAAGAAAAGCGCGCTCTGTTTCCACGCAAAGGCTGGTCGTCAAGTCATGCAGCGGGGCCAGATATTTTGCCATCCGTTCGTCCCCGATACGTGTTTCAACGCCGATTGCACCCTGAGCAATGGCGGGGAGCATGTCAGAGACCTCGATCAAGGACGTAACACGGTTTTCAAGCCCCAGCCGGCGCAGGCCAGCATAAGCCAACAAGGTAGCGTCGGCGACGCCGTCATCCAATTTACGCAAACGGCTGTCCACATTGCCACGATAAGGAATGACTGTGAGATCGGGGCGAAGCTGCTTGACCTGAGCCTGGCGGCGTAGAGACGAGGTGCCGAGGGATGCGCCTTTGGGCAAGTCGGCAAGCCGGGACGCTTTCAGGCTGATAAAGGCGTCGCGAACATCTTCGCGGGGCAAAAGGCAGGAAATTTCAAGACCTTCAGGCAGTTTCGTCGGCATGTCCTTCATGGAGTGAACGGCCAGATCGATTTCCGATGCGGTAAGGGCTTCCTCTATTTCTTTGGTGAACAAGCCCTTCCCGCCAAATTCGGCAAGCGGCTTATCGGTGATGATGTCGCCTGTGGTCTTGATAATCTTTATCGAGAAATCATCGAGTTCGAGATTATGAGCCGTCATGAGGCGCGCTCGGATCTGATGCGCCTGGGCAAGGGCAAGTTTGCTTCCGCGGGTTCCGATACGAATTTTCGATTGCATTTCCTGTCCGTTTTCCATGACGTGCTCTTGGCTCAATTGGGTCGCGCGATTATGTGTATTTGTCAAGCTGAGCGATGGCCGCGTTTCTCCCTCGACAGCGTAACTGTCCAATTAAGTTTACAGTACCAACTGTCATTAAGTCACGCAAAATGCCTCTTTCCAAGCCCCCTGCCCTCATCCTCGGTATAGAAACGAGCTGTGACGAAACAGGGGCGGCGATCGTTGAACATTTCGAGGATGGGAGGGGTGCGATCCGGGCCAATCTGGTGCGCTCCCAACTCCGTGAGCATGAAGCTTTCGGCGGGGTCGTTCCTGAAATCGCTGCGCGCGCGCATGTCGAGGTTCTGGACGAGATGATCACGGCTGCGATGACTGAAGCGGAGGCGGCTTTCACCGATCTTTCCGCGATCGCTGTAACGGCTGGGCCGGGCCTGATCGGCGGCCTTCTCGTCGGCGTTGTAACGGCGAAGGCCATTGGTCTCGTTCACGCCTTGCCGGTCATCCCGGTCAACCATCTGGAGGGGCACGCGCTCACCGTCGGGCTGACCGAGGGACTAAAACCGCCATATCTGCTTCTGCTTGTCTCAGGTGGCCACACGCAGCTTCTCGCTATTCACGGCATAGGGCGCTACCACAGGCTGGGCACGACGCTCGACGACGCGCTGGGCGAGGCGTTCGACAAAACCGCCAAATTGCTTGGCCTCGGCTTTCCTGGCGGGCCACAGGTCGAACGCTGGTCACGCGGCGGCGACCCCCGTCGTTTCGATCTGCCAAGGCCCATGATGGGGCGCGCCGAGCCGCATTTTTCTTTTTCGGGGCTGAAAAACGCCATCCGGCTGCAGGCCCGCAAATGCGAGCCCTTGCATGATCGGGATATCCATGATTTATGCGCCTCTTTCGAGCAAGCGATCGTCGAATCCGTGACGGACCGGATCAGGACCGCAATGAGAGGCTACCAAACCCATTACCCCGACAAAGCGGCCTGGCGTCTCGTGGCGGCGGGGGGTGTGGCGGCGAACCGCCTTCTCAGGGCGGCTCTTGCGGACCTGGCCGATAGCACTGGATATTCTCTGCACCTGCCGCCTCTCGCACTTTGCGGAGACAATGCCGCAATGATCGCTTGGGCAGGCGCCGAACGCTTGGCGAGTGCGACGCCGCTTGAGACCGATTTCGCCGCAAAGGCGCGTTGGCCGCTCGATGAAAGCGCGCCGATAGCGATGGGCGCGGGAAGTAAGGGCTAATCAAAAAAATCTGGGGCGGAAAAATGACGGATTATCAGACTGTTGGCATTATAGGAGCGGGCGCGTGGGGAACGGCTCTCGCGATCGCAGCGCGCCGAGCAGGGCGGGACGTCCTGATCTGGGCCTACGAGCGCGACACTGTGGAAGAGATCAACCATGCGCACACAAACCATATTTACCTGCCAGGCGTAACGCTTGACCGCCAGATACGCGCCAGCGCGAAAGTTCAGCAAGTGGCGGCCTGTGATCTCATCCTGCTGGTCGTACCGAGCCAGTTCTTTCGAAGTGTAGCAGCCGAATTCGCGCCTTACCTCAGGAACAAGCCGGTCATCATCTGCACCAAGGGGTTCGAGGAGGAAACCGGCAAACTGATGTCGGACATTGCCCTTGAGGAATTTCCCGGCGCACTGCCTGGTGTCCTCGCCGGGCCGAGCTTTGCCGCCGAGATCGCCAGGGGTCTGCCTGCTGCCGTCACC